>WQUP01000115.1 GCA_009782015.1 Endomicrobiia bacterium
TTTAGGGTCATCCCCGAATGTCTTAATCGGGGATCCATTTTTACTAAAAATAATATTTTGTTCCTTATATCTTTTTCAACAGCTAACATGGACCCCCGATAAAAACACTCGGGGGCGACACATAAAGTGTCGTTTTGCTCAAACAACCGGATTTGAATAATCCGCAAAAACCCCACGCTCATAGACGCGCACAATGCGGCAACTTCAATAGCTAAACTGCCACGACGCGTTACGAAAAAATCGCCGCCGCCGGCCGATGTGAAATCGCGTCTCATTCTTGCCGGCGGCGTTACTCGGGATGAACCCAAGTATAATTTTTTTCTCATTTAAACTAAATTAACGGAACGATTACCGCACTCCGAACAGGCAGCATTCTCCCGGTATTTTATCATATTCCTCTTTCACAACGCAGACCGCGCGTTTGGGGTTTCTGTCTTTATCGTAAATTCCCATGCCGTCTTCCCTGCCTATGACGTGCGAAAATTCAAATGCGCCTTTTCCCGGGTCATCGACGAGAGTAAATAAATAGCCGTTTTCCATGCAGCGAATAAGCGTTTGAAGCTGCGCCGCCTGAAGTTTTGACGTGTCGCGCCCCGCGGCGTCAAGTGAGCTTCTTCCGAATTCGCTTACTCCCCAGGGCATTGCCGGCGATATTTTATCCCAATGCGACTTTGAAAAACCGAAATTTGAGCCTCTGTACATATTCATCATAATATAGTCAACGCCGGCTTTCACGTATTCGCCGTATTCCTCTTTGGACGGCATTTCGCCGTGGGAAACCGCGATTATTCTGTCCGGCATATATTTTCTAGCTCTTTTTACCGCCGAGGCAAGCCTTGAAAGCCACTCCTCTTTGGTAAACCATTCGCCGTAATGATAGTTGTATTCGTTTCCGAGCACAATCATCAGCAGCGCGGGATGGCGTCCGAACATTTTAAGATACTGTTCCATCAACCCGCCTTCAGCCATGTCTTCGCAGCAGAATCCCGCGCTGACCGTAATGCCCGCCTTTAAACAGGCGTCAAGCAGTTCTTTGGAACTTTCATAAATAAAGTTTCCGCCTTCGTCATAGCATCCAAGCGGCCTGTACGTTTTTATCGAGTTCGCGCCCGCGGCTTGTATAAGCGGAATATCCTGCGTGTAAGTCTGGCAAAAAATTTCGCCGGCCGTGTCCGGAGCGTAACAAATGCCTTTTATCCTGTAATCTATTTCACGTCCGAGATTATCGGTTATTATTATTTTTTTATTTCGGATGCGGCTTTTAACTATAAAGATTTGGCCGCCGTTTGTTTCAACCGGCGTTTTGGCGCCGGAATACGCGGCGGCAAAAAACATAAACAAAATTGACAAGACAAACAATTTCCTTGGCATCGAAGCTCTCCTTTCACCTTCAATATCTCCCTTGACGGAGCAGGAGCAGAGCCAAGTTGCAGATGTTTCCCGTATTTATTTCCGCAAAAATGAAAACGGACGGACAAACCCGGTTTCCCGATTACTGATTTCTGGGATGATGCGGCAAAGCGCGCCAGTTTTTGCTTTGCGGAAAAGCTTAAGTTATAAACAACTTATACACATGGGCTTTAAAATCGTATATCCAACTTAACATAATGCGAGCCGTTTCTATTTAATGATTGATTTTTCAATGCTTTTTACGAAATTTTTATTTGCACAGTTTCGTTCACGGCATTTTTACATCTGCGGTTAGGCACTGAATTGTCAACATAAACGGCAGAGGGTTGGAAGTTTAGAAGTTTGGAGGTTTGGCAAAGACAAAGTTGTTAAAGCCGTTGCTAAACTTCTAACCCTCCAAACTTCCAATCTTCCGCTGTTAACGTATTTCCGCCGCGATTCTTTCCAGCTCTTCAAGCGAATAATAAAATATTTCTATCTTGCCTTTTTTGCTGCTGCCGCTTATGTTTACCTTTGTGCCTAGCTTTCTTTGCACTTCTTCTTTCAGGTGCACTAATTCTATCTCTTGTTTCTTCGGGGACTTCCCCCCTTTTTCTATTTTATTTTTAGAGACGATTTTTTCTACTTTCCGAACAGAAAGGTTCTCGTTTAAAATCTGCTCGACAAGCGCGCGTATCTCTTTTTCGTTTTCAAGTCCGGCAAGCATTCTGCCGTGGCCGGAGGAGATTCTCCCCTCCGTTATTAACGACTGGATATCTTCGGGAAGGTTCAAAAGCCTGAGAGCGTTTGAAATGACCGATCTCTCTTTTCCGACTATTTCCGCAATATCTTCATGCGTGTGTTTGAACTCTTCGATAAGCCTTCTAAAAGCTTTGGCTTCTTCGACGGGATCCAAATCTTCGCGCTGGAGATTTTCTATCAAAGCGAGATCAAAGCGCTGTTTGTCGTCGGTAGCAGGTTTTACTATGGCGCGTATATCTTTGTTGCCGGCAATTTTAGAAGCGCGAAACCGGCGTTCGCCGGCGATAATTTCATACTCGCCAGGAACTATGGAATTTGCCACAAGGATAGGCTGGGCAAGCCCGTGCTTTTTTATTGAATCGGCAAGCTCTTGGAGCTTGTCTTTATCGAACTTTTTTCTCGGCTGAAACCTGTTAGGTTTTATTTTGTTTAAAGGTATTGTGATTACCGCTTCCCCTGCCGCAGCTTTGCCAGCGGCAAGCGACGGTATCAATGATTCCAACCCTCTTCCTAAAGCTTTTTTCTGCATTGTCTTTTACTCCCTTTTTTGCCGTCATTGCGAGCGGGCAAAGCCCGCGCGGCAATCTAGACATAAGAATGTTGTTTCAGTTAGATTTCCGGTTTTATATTATGCTCTCGTACAAATCTTTCCAATCGGGATTCATCTTTTCTATCAACTCCAGTTTGTCTCTTCTGGAGCCGCCCTTCAGCTGTTTTTCTCTCGAAATCGCATTTACTATGCTCTCAAAAATTTCGTAGTAAGCCAATTTATCCACTTTATATCTTTTAGTGAATCCATCGACAAATTTATTTTTATGCTCATACACCCTTTTTATGAGATCTGACGTTACTCCCGTATATAAAGTTCCGTTTCTCTTGTTGAATAAAATGTATACATAGGCATTTCTGGATTGCTTCGTCATAAACAAAGTTTATTCCTCGCAATGACGGCGATGCCGTCATTTGAACATCTGCGGCATTTCAACCGGACTGTCCGCGCCCGGAAGCGTCTCTGTTTGCAAAATGTTTTTCCCGGAAACCGGTTTTAATTCATACGTGTCGGAAAAAAATGATTTTTTAAGCATAACGCCGTGCACCGCGCCGTAATATTTGTAAAATTTGTCGGCGATAAGCTGCACGATTTTTTTATAGCTTGCTTTGAATATGGTATTTCCGGTTATTTCGCAAGGCAGCGGCGCTTCGCCGGCAGGTTGAAGGTAAACCGTAATATTGTAGCGGGCGGACCTGCTTATCGTTATAAGTTCCGCGTAAGTTATTTTGCGCAGTTCCTCCCATTTTACAGCCTTGGAATTAAATATAAATTTGTCGGCGTCAAACTCAAGCAGGATACTTTCTTTTTTGCACAGCGCAAATATTATGGATTTGCCAAAAAACACGCTGCACAGCACAAGCGCTATGGCGATTATTAATGCTATGGCAGGCCTTATTGTAAATAATGCCATGTATTGCCTTATTATAGGTCTCATTCTAAACGCGTGTACCCCGTGTTCGAGCAATATCATAATAAAAGCGCCGGCCATTATAAGCGAGACGTAGCCCATGGTGACCGTTTCTCTGTCAACTGCGGGAATTTCTGCCAAGTCGCGCCTTGAAGATGATATTTGTCCGTTAGAAAAATCCATTTTATCCTTGCGCCTGTCATGTTGAAAGGGAATGAAGTTCCCTTGAAACATCTAGACCTTCAGACTGGCTTGGCTAGATTCTTCGAGGACGCTGTCCTCTCAGAATGACAACGAAAATTAGTGTTTACCTAAACATCTGCGGCATTTCAGCCGGACTGTCCGCGCCCGGAAGCGTCTCTGTTTGCAAAACGTTTTTTCCGGAAACCTGTTTTAATTCATAAGTGTCGGAAAAAAAAGATTTTTTAAGCATAACGCCGTGCACCGCGCCGTAATATTTGTAAAATTTGTCGGCGATAAGCTGCGCCGTTTCTTTGGAGCCCGCTTTAAAAACGGTATCGCCGGTCAGCTCTACGGGCGTTATTACTTTTTTGCTGCCCAAAGGGTTTGCGCCCATCGGGCGCTCGTAATGAACCGTAATATTGTAGCGGCTGTATCTGCTTCTTTTTATAAATTCTTTATAGGTGATTTTGCGCATGTCAGCCCATTTTATAGGCTCTCCGTTAAATATAAAGTTATCCGCGTCGAACTCGAGCACGGCTTTGTTCTTTTTGCACATTAAAAATATTATCTTTTTGGCCGAAATCACAACGACGGATATAAACGCTATCAAAAAAATGACCGGCATGATTCCTGATTCGGCAGCTCTGAGTTTAATAAATAAAACCAGCAAAAGAGCAACTGCAATTACAATTGCGGCATACGCTGTACCGGCCGTTTTTCTATCTACAGCGATAAGTTCAACCGCGTCGCGCCCTGAAGATGATATTTGTCCGTTGGAAAAATCCATGAAAACCCCTTAAAATAGAGTGAAGAGTGGAGAGTGAGGAGTGAAGATACGACGAAAGACAATATCTGCCGTATCTACACTCTTCACTCCTCACTCTCCACTCTGCCTTTGTAAGAATTCTTTCGCAAAATCCATGTACGCCTGCGTGCCTTTGCCGTGCGGATCGTACAATAACACGGGTTTGCCGAAACTTGGCGCTTCGGCAAGCTTTATGGTTCTGGGTATTTTAGTCTCATAGACTTTTTCGCCGAAGAATTTTATGACCTCTTCTACAACCTGCTGCGAAAGATTGGTTCTCGAATCGAACATCGTAAACAGAACTCCTTCGAGTTCCAGATTGTAGCTTTGCATGAGCGCAAAAATGGTTTTTGATAGCTGTCCGAGGCCTTCCAAAGCGAAAAACTCGCACTGCATCGGGATTATTACGGTGTCTGCAGCGACAAGCGCGTTGATGGTCAAAAGGCCGAGCGACGGAGGGCAGTCTATTATTATGTACTTGTAAACTTTTTGAAACTTCTCCAAAGCGGCTTTGAGCTTTTGTTCCCTCTCGGGCATGGTTACAAGCTCGACTTCCGCGCCGCTTAAATCGGTTGTTGCAGGCGCAATGTCCAGCCAGTCCATAGCCGTGCTCTGCAGTATGTCTTCCAGAGCGATTTCGTCTATAAGCACGTTGTAGATATTTTTCGCCAAAGCGTTTTTATTGATGCCCAGCCCGCTTGTCGTATTGCTTTGCGGATCCATGTCGATCAGCAGGCACTCCTGCCCGAGATGCGCAAGGCTTGCCGCAAGATTGATTGCGGTCGTTGTTTTCCCCACTCCGCCTTTTTGGTTGGCGATTGCGATTACTTTGCTCATAATGAAAACTCCGTTTTATAGTTAATAGTTAATAATTAATAGTTAATAGTTTTTGAGTGCGCAAAGCGCACAAATTTGATATCGCGGCAAAGCCGCTCCAAAACTATTAACTATTAATTATTAACTATTCCCTGCCGTTATTGTTTCACGTGAAACATTATTTTGAGACATTTTATTTAAAGCGTCTATTCTTTTTGTCAGATTTTTATCTTTCAGTTTAATGTTCAAAGACGGAATTCCAAATCTTTGCGTTGAAAAAAGGCCTTTAAGTAATACAAGCGCGAGCTTTACGGAATCAACTCCGGATTTTTGAATTGCGGCTTTATCTGCTTTCAAAGTCCAGCAGTCAACGATAAAGTTACCAAATATAAAGTAGAAAAGCAAAGTGAGCGCTGCTGCCGACAGCAAAAAAACCAAACGCATGGGCTGTGTTGTCTCTATTACTTTGAAGAGAGACGCGATCCCAAAAAAAAGAAGCGCAAGAAAAGCGGCCGTGGCCAGAAGCAGCGCAAAAACATAATAAACTTTTGAAGTTTTGGCGTAGTATTCGGAAAGAATTGCGGCAAGAACCGACTCATCATCAATGTCTTGTGAATCTTCAAGCAAATTGGAAATAACTATATCTGCCTGTTTGCCTTTTGTAAGCGTTGCCTGCGAATATATGCCGTCCACTATATTTTCGGGCATGGCAGTATATATGGTTAGCGGTTTATTTAACAGCGCAGAAGCAAGCTGCCCGGCTCTTAAAATTTTTTCATCCGAACTTTTGTCCGCAATGTAAAAGCCCTGCGCACAAAAAAACATGATCTGGTTGAAGCTAACTTTTATTTGTTCCGGCATTTGTATCCTTTAACGGCAGGTAATAGTGAATAATTAATAGTTAATAGTTATTGAGTGCGCTTTGCGCACGGATTAAATATTGCGGCGAAGGGGCGATGTCCCAATAATTATTAACTATTCACTGTTAATTATTAATTGCCGTCCTGGGATTATAGCAAAGAATTCAATTTCGTTGCAAGGCGCGAGGCGCGCGGAGCGCGCCGAAGCTCAGAGAGCTCAGAAGTTCGGAAGTTCAGCAACGGCGACAACGGCGGAAGGTTAGAGGTTTAGAGGGTTGGCAACGGCGTTAAAGACTTTGTTTTTGCCAATCTTCCAATCATCCAATCTTCTAATCTTCGCCGCCAAAGGCGGCTTGCCGAACTTCTAATCCTCCGCCGTTAAAGCATTTAATTTCGTTGCAAGGTTCTTGATCCGCATTATCTCTTGCCAGTCTTTTGTTTCAAAGAGGGGGAAAACCGATTTATTATGAAGCAGCGGCTCATTTGCAAAGTCTCTGCCTTGGCCGTCATTGCGAGCACTGAAAGGGCGCGGCAATCCAGCGTTTGGAAAGTCTAGATTGCTTCGTTGCTTCGCTCCTCGCAATAGCTCTGAGTTTGTAGAGACAGCCAATTGCCGTTCATAGTTTTTGCCTGCCGCCGTTTTGTTGTTTTTGATTTGTAATTCGTAATTCGTAATTTGTAATTGCCGTTGAAAGTCTTTCGTCCCCGGCACAACAGAATACTCCGAAAGCGATACCCTGCCGCCAAAGCTGTGCACATATTTGATCGATTCTTCAACGTCTTTCAGGCTCTGGCCCGGCATGCCCATGAGCAGATATATCGTAAACTCCCCGTTTTTAAAGCCGGCTTGTTTAAGAATGGCAACCGCCCTCTCAAAACCTTCATTTGTAATCTTTGCGCCGGTTTCATTTTGCAAGCGGGCATCAGCGCTCTCAAGGCTAAATCTTGGGGAGGCAAAGCCTCCTTTTTTCATTAACGACGCCAGCTCTAAATCTAAATATCTGAGGTGCAGGCCGTTAGGGGTATGGATATTTATTTTCATGCCGCTTGCAATTATTTTCCTAAGCAGCGGCTTTATGTATTTATCCGCATCGTAAAGCAAAGCGTCATCATAGAAAACAATGTTTTCTATCCCCTTTGCAGCAAATGCCGCTATTTCCTCAAACACCCGTTCGGGTGTTTTTGCCGTAAAAGTATCAGCGCACAAGGTGCGCTGGGCGCAGTAACTGCAGTTGAACGGGCATCCCATGGACATTCGCAAAGCAACGTAACTACACCTATTATAATAGGTGTAATCCGGAGCGGGAAAGCAAGCAAAGCTTGCCTGTACACTGGCGGGTATGGCAAGTTGTTCAAAAACCTCGTTTAAGGAGGCAAGGCCTCCCTGAACTAAAAAGTCAGGCTTTGCTGTTTCTAGCGCATGTTTTGGACAAAGCGTGGCATATACTCCGCCCAATGCTACAGGCACATTAGGAAATACATTTCTGACGCTTTCAATTGCTTCTATAACTCCCGGATACCAATAAGTCATAATCGAAGTAACAATAATAAGGTCAGGGCGCTTGAGCGCGCGCAGCCTACTTTTAGCTGTTTCTTTTAGAATCCCGTATCTTGAGTAGTGTCTTGGCACATGCTTCAACGCCGCAGGCTTCGGCACATGCGTTTTTAAGTAGTGGCCGCATCCGTATCTTTGCCCGTCATTCTGAGGGAACCTTGTTCCCGAAGAATCCAGGCCTGGATCCTTCGTCGCAACTTTGTTGCTCCTCAGGATGACAGACCCGGCAAAATGCCTGTCCATATAGTCAAGCATCTCAACTTCAACATTCTGCTGCTTGAGTATGGAAGACAAATACAAAAGTCCCAGCGGCTTTGACCAAAGGTCAAATGCGGTAAAGTCGTAAACGGGGGGATTAATTAGAAGCGCAGATTTCTTGTTAATGGTTGAATTTTTGTTATTCATAAAAGTAATAAGTAACAAGTAATAAGTAATAAGTTTACGGCAACGACGAAAGCCTTTTTGTTTTTTACTTATTACTTGCCGTTGTGTTTCACGTGAAACATTAACTATTGCGTCAAAAATGCATTGATTTTTCAATAAGTTCTTTATTTGTAGGTGTGCTCTGTGTACTCATAAAGCTTCTCATTTCCGACAATTTTGCCTGAATATTGTCAAACCCGTACTCAAAACCCAAATAAGCGAAAGCGGCAATAATTGCCAGAAACAAAAATAAAAATATTTTGCTTTTTAAACCGGAATTTGAGTTTGAATAAATAAAATTATTTGACGCATCCGAAGTGTCGAGCGGCATTTCATAGCCGTGCATTTCTTTGAGAATGTCAACAACCGGCGGTTTCAGCTTTGGCAGTATATCAACAAAACCTTCCGACTGCTTTGCAGTATTCGGAAACTTTTCCATCAAAGCGCTAATGCGCCTTCTAATAAAAACAATAAGACCGTAATTATCAAAATAAGGTCTCCGTCCGGATCCGCGTCCTCCCATAGCGGAGTATTCGACAAAAGTCGAATTTTCAGAAAAATATAAAATTTTTCTCAAAGCGCTTAGCAGAAAATTTACATCACCCGTCAGCTCGTATGTTTTTTCATCTGCGCGCAGAAGCATTTCAAAATTGCTGTCTGCTCCGTACAAGGCTGATGATGAAAATGCCGGTTTCAATGGCGAAAAGCCAAAAAAATAGTCGGATACGGCCAGTCCCAGAAGTTCATCTTGCGAAAGAGTTAACTCTTGAGTTTCTTGAGGAACTATGATATTGATGCCTGAATCTGACTCCCGCAAGATTTTATTGTAAGTTCCGAAAACCGTCATATGTGCAAGGTTTGTAAGATACAGCTTTATGTTTTTTCCGGTCAGTTGAGAAATGCGCCGCTCAACGTCAAGATATTTTTCGGAATCAGCACGAACGGCTTCGCAGCCGTCAAGGTATATAACATCTTGTGTTTGTTCGTCATTGGTCATAACTAACCCCTGCTTTTATTTTCATAAAACCTGCTGATTTTCCAATCACTTTATCTAAAACCAAAATAAAACGCGGCTGCCAATATTATTAAACCCAACAATAGAAATATCAAAATTTTTAAACCGGAATCCGAGCCTGAAGAAACGACGTTGTTTGTTATGCCGGAAGTGTCGAAAGCCTCGGGCCGCGTTTGCGGTATGTTTCTTTCTTCAGACATTTCATCAGGCTCTTGCGAATCATATTCCGGCGGGGTATCTTCGTAATCTTCGTCATTAGTATCGGACGATATATCTCCGCCATTTTCTTCCCGGGGCAAAGCGTTAGGGTTGGTAAAACTTTCCGGCGTTGCGGCGGAATGAGAATCTGCCTCTAACAGCTCGATGCGGCGGGAAAATAAAGATATTTTGCGGGACAAAAAATTATCGCCATACATTATCAGTCCGAAAGCGTTTAACAAGCCGGCTTTGGCGGCAGTTAATTCGACGGCTTCTTTATCCGCGCGGGCAACCATTTCCGGAGGAACGTACGGGTCGTACGGGGAAAACAGAGGGGAATCAGGTATAGATTCTTCGGGCATCAAATCATTTAGGCTGACTGCGAAAAGATATTCAGCCAGCGCCAAAACGTAAAGCTCGTCTTCTAAAAATTCTGCCGTCAACTCCGCGTCATCCGGAACAATAACGTTGACGCCGGAATCGGAGCGCGATAAAAATTTGTTGTAACTTCCGCAATCGTCTATATTGTTAGGGTCGGTCAAATACAGGTTTACCTTTTTGCCTGTCTTTTGCGAAAGCCGCTGCTCAAGCGCTAGATATTTTTCGGAACCAGCCCGCATAACTTTGGGTCCGTCAACGAGCTCTGTGTTTTCCGCGTCAGCGCCGGGAGCTCCGGCCGGAATAACCCCGTCATTTTCTTCCTGCGCCGCCGCTTCGGGCTTTTTCGCGGTGTCGGGAAAGTTTGCCGCTAAAGATTCAATACGCGACTCGATTAAAGGAACAGAAGAGTTAAAAATCAATTCAATAGACCCCTGATTTCCAAAAGAGAGCATAACCGCTTTCAAAGCGTTCAGCAAAAGGCCGGCGCTGCCGGTCAATTCTTCGGCTTTTTTATCGGAGCCGAAAATGCGGTCCAGCGGGATGTATTCATCTTGCGAAGAATACGAATTTGGAGCATCGGAACTTTCATCCGTCTCCGAATCATCAAAGCCGTCGGCAAAAAAATATTCCGCCAGCGCCAAAGCGTAAAGCTCATCCTCCGTAAACTCCGCAGGCATATTCGCATCGTCCGGAACGATAAGATTAACGCGGGAATCCGGCTTTGACAAAATTTTATTGTAGCTTCCGCCAACAGTTACGTTCGCGGGATCAGTCAAATACAGCTTTATATCTTTGCCGGTCTTCTGCGAAACACGCCGCTCAGCAGCAAGATATTTTTCGGAAGCCGCCCGCGCAACTTCACATCCGTCAATCAGTATAGTGTCTCCGGCCATAATTAACCCCTGCTTTTATTTTCGTAAAACTTAAAGCATGACAGCGCCGCTTGAATATATTATCGCAACCGCCATTACCGTAACCGGCATTACGATAACATATACGGCGGAAGATTGGAAGTTGGGCAGCTGAGAAGCTGAGCAAGCCGCCCTTGGCGGCGAAGCTGGGAAGTTGAGAAGCTGAGAAGTTGAGCAAAGACAAAGACTTTGTCGTAAATCCGTTGCTCAGCTTCCCAGCTGCCCAACTTCTCAGCTTCCGCCGTTCTTGCCGTTGCCCAGCTTTCAAACCTCCAAGCTTCTAATCTTCCGCCGTTGTTGCCGTTGCCCAGCTTCTCAGCTTCCCAGCCTCTCAGCTTCTGCCGTTAAAGTATTTATAAAGCTCCTCATGATTGTCAAAGACAATATCGGCTTGTTTGAGGTAGCTCTTTTCAAGGCTCGTGGCTATGGCAGCGCAGAACATCTTCGCCGCTTTCGCGGACCGTACTCCGTACGGCGCGTTTTCCACGACAAATCATTGGGACGGACTGATATTCAGCTTTTTTGCGGCAATAAGATAAGGGTCCGGGTACGGTTTTCCGCGCTTTACCATATCGCCTGTGATTTTAACGTCGAAAAGCCCGTATATTTCTTCCGGAAGCATCTTTTTTGCTTCGTCAAGGCTTGAGCCGCTGACAAGACCGAGCGAAAATCCGCGGTTTTTAAGAGCTTCGAGTATTATAAAAGCGCCCGCAAAAATATATCTCTTAAAATATTTGGCAAAAAGCGCGCGCCTTTCCTCAAAAATCTTTTTCTCGGTTTCCGGGCTGAGCGGCCTGCGGTCTCTTTTAAAAGCGAATTTAATGACTTCGTTCCACTTCGCGCCTTCCCTCTCGAATATGTCTCCGGGCGTAACGCGGATGTCGTACTTTCTCAAAACTTCAAACCAGGAAATAAAATGGTACGGCATAGAATCGACAAGCACGCCGTCCATGTCAAAAAGAACCGCTTTAAAAAGTTTCGGGTTAAATTTAGGAGTTTTCATTTGAGTTGTCATTAAATCAAATTGCGGAAAATATTTCCATGCGCGCAATGCGCGCGGAAGTTTGAAAGTCTGTCATACCGGAAAGTCTCTGTCCGGTATCTGCAGTTTTTTGTCATCGACAAAAGTCGGTATCCATGTTAGCGCCTGACTTTCCCGCTTTGTTTATTTTTTGACAATTGCACTCACGAAAATTCTAAAAATGGGGAACCTAAAAGAGATTGAACTTTGAAATTATATGCTTTTAACACACACATTAACTTTATTGTTCGGGGAGCGCTGCGCCTCCCAACCTCCGCCTCACTTTTTGCAGGCGTTCAAAAAGTAAGCAAAAAAACTGCCGCTGGATGCGCATTCGCTATGGTTTTTGCGGCAAATCCGGAACTGACCCTTTAGGGTCATCCCCGAATGTCTTAATCGGGGATCCATTTTTGATAAAAATAATATTTTATTCCTTGTGTCTTTTTCGACTGCTAACATGGACCCCCGATTAAGACATTCGGGGGCGACACATAAAGTGTCGTTTTGCTCAAACATCCGGATTTGAATAATCCGCAAAAATCCTACGCTCATAGACGCGCATAATGCGGCAACTTCAACAACTAAACTGCCGCGACAAACGCATGAGAATCTAAGAAGCAGTTATTCCCCTTCTGTGAAGGGGTGGCAGAAAACAACGTTTTCTGACGGGGTAGTCGTTGTTGCCGTTTGCTGTCGGGTTTACAAAGACCACCCTGCGCTAAAGCGCACCCCATTTGACTGTGCGTGCTTTATAAGCTACAACATTGCAGAGGCAAACAAATGAAAAAAAGAAAAAAACCGGCTATTGCCGGTTCAAAATCTTACGAAGATTT
>WQUP01000116.1 GCA_009782015.1 Endomicrobiia bacterium
GCAAACGACTACGTTTACAGGCATCTCCATAAAGCCGCCGAGCGCATGGAAGAGCTTGCGGCAAAATTTCCGGACGCTTCGGGCGTTTTGGAAAGAACTTTAAACCAGGCTGCAAGAGAGCTTCTGCTCGCGCAGTCGTCGGACTGGGCTTTCATAATGACTACCGGCACAATGGTCGAGTACGCCGAAAAACGCACAAAAGACCATTTGGTAAATTTTATGAACCTTTACGGGCAGATCAATTCTAACTCGATCGACGAAGGTTATTTGAAAGATTTGGAAAGCAAAAACAATATATTCCCCGGCATAAATTACAGGGTTTACAAATAGTTGTGCCTATTGCGGCGGGACATTGTCGGGACATTGTCCCCGAGCCGCAATGGCAAATAAGGTTAAAGGGTTTTTATGAACGAGATTGCATACATAATTTTTGGATTTCTTCTTCTCGTTTTGCTCGTGTGGGTGGAGTTTAACCGCCGGCGCGCCAGAGCAAGCGAAGAGGCTTCCCAGCTTTTGATTTCAAAGCTTGACGACAAACTGCAGTCAAACTCGCTGGACTTGGACAATCTTCTCGTCATGCTTGTCGGTTTGCACGAGTTCGGCATGACGGCCACGGGAATAATAAGCAAAGAAGAGCTTGCGGAATCCGTGATAAACGTCGCCTGCAAACTTATCCGCTCCGAAGCCGCCTCGCTTATGCTTATAGACAAAGATGACAACGAGCTTTATATTGCCGCATCAAGAGGTTTTCCGGCGGAGATAGCCCAGACTGTGAGGATAAAAATCGGCGACGGAATCGCCGGAAAAGTGGCGCATACCGGAAAGCCGATTTTTGTCGAAGACATAGAGTCGGACATAAGGTTTTTAAAGACGAATACGCCGCACAGATACGACTCAAAATCTTTTATATGCGTGCCGCTCAGGGTGAAAAATAACGTCGTCGGCGTTTTAAACATCAACGCGACGCGGGAAATAAGAAGTTTTGAAGACAGAGACGTGCGCCTTATGACGATACTTGCCGATCAGGCCGCGATGACGCTTGAAAATATAGAACTTTACAACAATCTTCAGGACTTTTACTTTGAAATGATACAGACTCTGGCAAGAGCCATCGACGCGAAAGACTCATACACTTACGATCACGCCGACAGGGCGCGCCATTACGCAAAACAGATTGCCGAAAAGATGTATCTTCCGCAGGCGATAATAAGGCACGTCGAATACGCGGCGCTCATGCACGATATCGGCAAAATAGGAATAGAAGAGCACATTTTAAGAAAGCCCGGAAAGCTTACCCAGGAAGAAGTTGAAGTCATAAAAAAACATCCGACAATAGGAAACAAAATAATATCGCCGGTAACGTTTCTCGCGCCCGTCGCGCCTATGGTTTTGTATCATCAGGAGTGGTATAACGGCGGCGGGTATCCCGAAGGTCTTGCAGGGGAAGAGATTCCGCTCGGCTCAAGAATAGTCGCCGTGATAGACGCTTATGACGCGATGACTTCCGACAGACCGTACAGAAAAGCGCTCCCGAAAGAGTTTGCGATTTCGGAGCTCAAAAAAGGCGCCGGCACGCAGTTCGATCCGAGCGTAGTCGATATATTCGTAAATATTCTGCAGGAAGAAAATACTAATTTAAACTAAAGAGTGAAGAGTGGAGAGTGAGGAGTGAAGATACGGCGTTCCCTCACCCCTTGCGGGAGAGGGACAAGCGAAGCTTGAGGGTGAGGGGTTGCCTTTGCCGTATCTTCACTCCTCACTCCCCACTCTTCACTCTGATTTTACATATGAGCGGAACTTTATATATAGTGCCAACGCCGATAGGCAATTTGGAAGACATAACTTTAAGGGCTTTGCGGGTATTGAAAGAGTGCGATTTGATCGCGTGCGAAGATACCCGGCAGAGCCTTAAACTTTTGACGCATTTCGGTATATCAAAGCCCTTGGTGAGTTTTTACTCTTACAACCAGCAGCACAGGCTGCCGCAGATAATAAATAAACTTTTGGACGGGCAGAAAGTCGCCCTGATTTCCGACGGCGGCACTCCGGCGATTTCCGATCCCGGATATATTTTGGTCAAAGAAGCTGTTGATAAAGGAATAAAAACCGAGCCGCTTCCCGGCGCAAACGCGGTGATTACGGCGTTGGTAGGCTCGGCGCTGCCGACGGACGGATTTATATTCTGCGGTTTTTTAAAAAGAAAGCCCGGAAAGATGAAAAAAGAGCTCGCGGAATTTATGAACCTCGGCAAGACAATTGTTTTTTACGAATCTCCTCACAGGATTTTAAAAACCGTCGAGCTTTGCCTTGAAGTGTTCGGCGAAAACGCAAAGATATGCCTTGCCAGAGAAATCACAAAAAAGTTCGAAGAGTTTATAAGAGGAAGCGCGAGAGAGGTCTTGGAGAACATAAAAAGCAGGGGAGAGCTGTTGGGCGAGTTCGTGGTTTTAGTTTACCCTGACAGTAATTAATAGTTAATAGTGAATAGTTAATAGTTTTGGAGCGGCTTCGCCGCGGTATTTAGTGTTTGCCGTTAACTATTCACTATTCACTATTAATTATTAACTTGACGTTAAAAGGAGTTTGCAATGCTCAAAGCTGGCATCGTCGGCATAACCGGCTACACCGGAGAAATGCTGTTAAAGATTTTATCAAAACATCCTGACGTGAAAATAACCGGTTTGTACGGCAGGAGCGCCGCGGAAACGAAAGACTTGAAAGATGTTTATCCGCAGTTTGCCAAACTCAATTTAAAAGTTGAGGCTCTGGATGCGGATAAAATAAAGGCTGCTTGCGACGTCGTTTTTCTCGCATTGCCGCACGCTGTGGCTTTTGAAGTTGTCCCGCAGCTTTTAAAAGCCGGAGTAAAAGTTATCGATTTGTCCGCCGATTTCAGGCTTAAGGATTCCGCGGTTTATGAAAAGTGGTATAAAGTAAACCACACCGCAAAAGAGTACATAAAAGACGCGGTTTACGGCATATCGGAACTGAACGCAGACGCTGTAAAACAAGCAAAGCTTGTCGCAAATCCGGGATGTTATCCGACGACCGTTCTTCTTGGCTGCGCTCCTGCAATAAAAAACGGAACGATAGATTTAAAAGACATTGTCATAGATTCAAAAAGCGGCCCGTCTGGCGCAGGCAGGAAAAGCACGGAAGAGTATTTTGCAAAAGAGCATCCGAATTGCAGGGCTTACGCCATAGCCGGAGGGCACAGGCATATCCCCGAAATCGAACAGGGTTTAAAATGGCTTTCCGGAAACGATGTTGTAATCAGCTTTACGCCGCATATAATTCCGGTTGAAACCGGAATGCTTTCGACCATTTACGTAAATATTAAAAAGAAAATAACCACCGCGGACGCAGTTGCGTCCTATAAAGAGTTTTACAAAAGCAAGCCTTTTGTAAAAGTTTTTGACGAGGGAGTTCTCCCGGGAATAAAAGACACGTTAAATACGAATTACTGCGAGATCGCCGTAAAAGTCGATGAAAGGACAAACAAACTGATAATTATTTCCGTAATAGACAATTTGATGAAAGGCGCAAGCGGCCAGGCAGTTCAAAATATGAACATTATGTTCGGTTTGACGGAAACCGAAGGACTGGTATAAAAGCAGAGTGAAGAGTGGAGAGTGAGGAGTGAAGATACGGCGCAAAGCCGTTGTCTTTGTTGTCATACCGGTGAAAACCGGTATCCATTTTGTCGTTAAAAGACTCAATGAATGGAAATTATTCCCAGTAAAAATGGATTCCCCCGTATTAAGACCTTACGGGGCAGGCTCGTTAGAGGAATAAAAACACACTAACAAGCACGGAATGACAAATAAAAGCCTTTGTCGTATCTTCACTCTCCACTCTTCAATCTTCACTCTTTTTATAAAGGTGCCATATGAAATCAAAAGCTTTAGCAATTGTGATTGCGGTGATATTTTTATTTGCTTCGGGTACAGTTTCGGCGAAAGGCATAAATCCAGATTCCGAAGAAGACGTTGCGGAGCTCAAAGCCGACGCAGAAAGCGGCGACAGGGGAGCACAGTATGAGCTCAGCATGGTTTACACTTTCAAGCAGGACAGCGAGAACGCTCTTAAATGGCTGACAAAGTCGGCTGAAAACGGATTTGGAAAAGCCCAATATACTCTCGGCAATTTGTATTACACCGGCAGCAGCGCCGTTAAGAAAGATTATGAAAAAGCTATAAAATGGCTTGAAGCTTCAAAAGAGAGCGCATATAAAGGCGCGAAAGCCGATGAGCTGATAGCCTCTGCAAAGCAAAAGCTTGAAAACCAAAAAAATGCAGCTGTCGCAAAAAAGAACGCTGCGCAGGAAGCAAAGAAAAAAGCCGCAGCGCAAGCCGCAATAAAAGCAAAAGAAGCGGCTGAAACCGCAAAAAAAGCCGCAGCTGAAGCTGCCGTAAAAGCCGAAAAGGCGGCAAGAGAGTCTGCTGAGGCCTCGGCTGAAGCCGCGAAAAAAGCAGCCGAACTGGCCGCAGCAAAAGCCGAAGAGGAAGCAAAAAAAGCTGCGGAAGCGTCAAAGAGCATATTCCAGAAAATTAAAGAAAAAGTGTTAAGTTATTTTGAGTAAAGGCGGTCGGCAGCAGCGGCGTCTCGGGTGTTTTTTTCGTTAATGACTTTAAAGTCCTTAAAGTTTCCGGGACAGAGCAAATCGGGAGAAAAATAAAATGTCAGTAAAAAGTGTTTCCATTCCAAAAGGTTTTAAAGTCGGCGGGGTGCGCAGCGGAATACATAAAAAAGAAGGTAAAAAAGATTTAGCTTTATTCTTGTCGGAAACGCCTGCTGACGCGGCGGCCATGTTTACGCAAAGCGTCACAAAAGCCGCTCCGGTTATTTTGGACATTGAAATTCTGAAAAAAAATAAAAAGATTTCCGCCATAATAGCAAACTCAGGATGTGCCAACGCCTGCACCGGCGCAAAGGGTTTGCGGGATGCGAAAATGATGTGCGAGGAAACGGAAAAAGCTTTTAACTTGGGAAAGGGCACAGTCCTCTGCGCGTCAACCGGCGTAATCGGCCAGTATATAACCGTTCAAAAAATGAAAACCGGCCTTGACCTTTTAAAAGGTGCCAATGGCACAGGTGCCGTCGGCACCTCTTATAAAAACG
>WQUP01000117.1 GCA_009782015.1 Endomicrobiia bacterium
ACAGAGTGAGGAGTGAAGAGTGAAAAGTGAAGATACGGCAACGGCATTGATTTTGTTGTCATTCCGGCCGCCGAGCCGGAATCCATTGTTAATAAAAATTCTTTATTCCTTGAGTCTTTTAACAACAACATGGACATCGGTATGACAAAATAGCCGGCTTTGCCGTATCTTCACTCCTCACTCTCAACTCTCCACTCTTTTTTTATAGCCGCGTATATCATCGTGTCGCAAAATCTGCCCTGATTGTCTTTTCTTGCCTGTCTTGCCATGCCTTCAAATTTCATTCCGCACTTTTGCATAACTTTGCCGGACGCGGGATTTTCCGGAATATGAAAAGATTCGAGCCTGTTAAAACCGCATTTGTCGAACATGTATTGCATAACCGCGGCCAAAGCTTCGCTCATAATGCCTTTATTCCAGTATTTTTTCGAAAGACAGTATCCAAGCTCAGCCTTTTCAAGATTCTCATTCAAACTTACGGCGCCTATAGCGCCGATCGCTTTTCCGGTTTCTTTATACTCGATAATCCAGTCATAGCAGTCGTCTTTTTCCAGCTGCGTCAAAAGATAATTTATATAATTTTTCGTTGCTTCGATATCAGGATGCGATCTCCACGTCATATATTTTGTAACTTCGCCGTCGCTTGACCAGCCGTAAAACATGTCTTCGGCGTCTTCGGGCTTGACGCGCCTTAAAATGAGCCTTTTGGTTTCTATTGTTTGCGTTCCGATGTTGTTCATAAACCTCTTGTTTTCGGAATGTCGTCATTGCGGGCTCCGACCCGCAATCTCGTCGTAAAGGATAGATTGCGGGTCGGAGCCCGCAATGACGAATAGGGATTCGTTAGTAACAGTTGCAGTCCAAGTCTCCGCCGCATTCGGCATTCAGCTGTATCGTCACGTGCGTTATTCCGGCGGAATCTAAAATCAGCTTTTTAAGGCTGCACAGAAGTACGTCTCTGTCGACATTCTTAGTTACAACTATATGAGCCGTAAGGAGCAGGAAAGAAGAAGATATGCTCCAAACGTGTATATCTTCCACTTCTTTAACCCCTTCGGTTCGGCTGATTTTAGTTTTCAGTTCGTCAATATCGATGTGCGCGGGCGCACCTTCCAAAAGAATATTGACGCTTTCGGAAAATATTTTCCACGCGCTGTATAAAATAATAAAAGCCACGACAACGCTTATGACAGGGTCGGCTATATACCATCCGAAAAAGTATATTAATACCGCGGCTATTATAACTCCTACCGAGCCGAGCAAATCGCCTAAGACATGCACAAGAGCGCTTTTGACGTTTATGTTTTCCTTATGGCTGCCGCCCCTCAATATAAATAAAACGATGATGTTGACTAAAAGTCCCGCGGCCGCGATAATAAACATGGGGACGCTTAATACCGGCGCGGGATTTTGTATTCTGACGACTGCAGCTTTAAGTATAAAAACCGCTATCAAAAATATGGTAATTGCGTTGAAAAATGCAGCCAGCACTTCAAATCTTTTATAGCCGTATGTTTTGCGCTTAGTCGCGCTGCGCTGTCCGGCCATAACTGCCGACAGGCTTAAGCCCAGGGCAAAAGCGTCGCTGAGCATATGCCCGGCGTCCGACATCAGCGCGAGGCTTCCCGACATCAGCCCGCCGATAAACTCCACAAACATAAAAACCGTTATCAGAATAAAACTGATAAGCAAAGCTTTTTTTCCGGCGTGCGCCGCGTGATTATGTTCTGTCATCGTTGCTGTTCCTTAAAGTCCTCAAGGGCCTTAACGTCCTTAATGAAAAAACCTATTTGCTGCCTTTCCACAAATCACTCAACAACTTTTACAAATCTTTGTATTGTTTAAAAATCATATAATCTCTGACTGCTATTAAAACAAATATTGCTAAAGGAGCCCAAACAACAGCAGTCAGAATCCGTAAAAACCCTGATTCTGTATGTTTAAAATTCAATGTAAACCATGTGCCAAACCCTGCTGCGACTACTATAATCACTAATGCCGCTCCTAAAGCATCAGATAGAAAATAAGGTTTTATATTGTACTTGTCATAAATATTAAGATTTGTACGGTATGCTGCTGTATCAATCGCCGATCCTATTACTTCCCATGAAAAACTTTTAAATCTCTTTCCCATATGAATCATTTTGTAGGCAAACGGCAGACCTTTAAGATGCCAGACTTCAGCTTGAGAATCAAATTTCGCAAACTCTAATTTCACGCCCGTTATGCCGGTCGTTGTTTGTCCGTCAGACCCCATCCCCTCTCCAACGCGCACGCTAAACTTAAAATCGCTATCCATATACGGATAAAAAACTTCTTTTTTTCCTTTCAACAATGCGCCCGTTTCCGTAAAATATAGATCCTTAAAGGCAAGAGTTCTATCTACTTTTCTTTTCTCCATATAAAAGTAGGGTATGAAATATAAGCTCGAAAGATAAAGAATTAGAATAGGCCAATATAAAAGCGGTTCGGCCGCGCGCATAGCACGAAATAATGAAAAAATATCATTTAATGAGCTTGAAGAGAATGCAGCCGGAGCAGACAGCTTTAATACGAAAAAAACAATGCACCACAAAAGCGGCGCGGCAAGCAATATGGCATAAAATCGAAAATAATGATTTGGCGCGGCTCTTTCGGGATTTTTTAGCCGTATATGCATATAACCCTATCTCCTGTGTCCTACAATTATTTTCTTACACAAAGCATCCAAAACAACAAAGTCAAACAAAAAAAATACAACGGCAACCCCTCACCCTGCCCTCTCCCGCAAGGGGCGAGGGAACAACCGCACCTCTTATTTTTTATCTATTCTCTGCCTTTTTCCACATCTTGCGGTAAACAAAATATGCTTTTCTCAGCTGCCTTTTGAACTGGCTGTCTGTGCCGTCGCCGAGGCTTGCTATGCCGAACCACTCTTCGTAGGCTTTGCCGTCGAGGAAAGCGCCGCCCATCTGCGGGTGAGTGTCATGCACAAACGGGTCGGAGCCGCTTTCGGCTTTCCACCACTCGTCGCTCCACTCAAAAATTACGCCGCCCAAGGCGTTTCCAACGCCTCCTTTTACTCCGGCCATGTTGTCTTCGATATTTTCCCAGTTGCCTTTATGGTATGCGGCCTGCCCTTCTTCTGCTCTGGCTTCGGTCCAGCCTTGCGCGTACGCGGGGCAGCCGTGCTCCGTAATCAGCACAGGTTTTCCGCATTTGCCGGCAACGTCCTTCCAAATGTTGCCGAACCCGGCTTCGCCTCTGTAAGCGTTCGCGCCGAAAACATCTAAGTCAGGCGCATATTTTACGCAGTATTCAATAAAGCCCAAATCGCCGTTGCTTATTGCGACAGGCCGCTGCTGCGGGTCCATGGATTTTATTGTCTTTGCGCACTCGTTGATAAATCTGTAATAAGCTTCCGGCTGTTTGTCGGCATTGGCCGATGCGCCGTAATTGTTCTCATTTCCCAAAACCCACATAAGCACATACGGCTCGTCTTTGTACATCTCGACCATTTTCTTTACGCTTTCAAGTATTTTTGCGCGGTGCACGGGATTTGTGTAATCCGTTCCGACTTCCCAAGGCTCGTCAACGTCGGCGCCGTACATGCCGGCAAGATTTCCTACAAGATACATAAATCCGTACTTCTCGTAGCCTTCTTTTAACAGCTCTTTGTTCAAAACGCTTGCGTGGTAAAGCCTTAAAGTGTTTACGCCCATAGCTTTCATCAGCGCAAAATCTCCGACCGGACTTTCGTCCGGATCCTGCTTGTCATTCCTGTTTGCGTCAACCCATGTGTCAAAAGGTCCGTCAATACGGCCGTTTTTATTGTCGTCTTCATAAGACCAGTCTCTTATATTGTCAAACTGCACTACGGGTTTTACGCCAACCTTGTTGGGATTATATGTTATGGCTCTAACAACATAAGGTTTTCCGTCAACGGTAAGCTGAAAGTGTTTATTGTCGTACTGCACAAGCTTAACTTTGCCTTTGCCCGCGATATTTTTTGCGCCTTTGAGGTTTACGTACTCTCTTTTAAAATCTTCAGCGGTTGCCGCAACAAGCTTTCCCGGATTGATTTTATAAACGTCATTTCTTATATCGCTGTCAAAAGCGTTATCGATAATTATTTCCGCGCCTTCGAGTTTAACTCCGAACTCCGGATGCAGTTTTGTCAGATATTTTATTTTTGAAATGCATACCGGACCTATATACCACGGAGTTTTCCACTCTGTCCAGCCTACTGCTTTCGGGAAAAACACGAGGCACGCGCAGTAAGCCTTAACCGCGTGCTTGAGATTGCCGCTTCTTTCAAGCGCAAGCGCCGTAAAATAAAGTTTTACTCCCGGGTCTTCTCTCGTTGTTGCCCATTTATAAAAATTCGTTTGGGAGTCGTCGCTGTTTACATAATCCCAATGGGAGCCAGCGAGCTTATTTTCCTGCGAAAGTTTTTTATACTCCGGCGATTCGTAAACGCTCCGGGTATTCGGATATATGCCTTCGCCGGAAGCGGCTTTTAAACCGTCTGAGTCTTTTACGACATATTTGTATTTATCTGTTCCGAGGTTTTGAAACTCGCCGTACTTCGAATAATCTATCCATTCGTCCGTGCCAGCGTCATAGATTTTGAAAGGTTGCGGCGGAACGTAAACTATAGAGTTATCGTACTTTTCCGCGGCATTCAAGATTTCAATAAGATTTTTTTCAGAGTCGTCTTGTTTAGAGACTTTTGCTCCGGAACAAGATACAAGACAACTAAGGGCTGTGACAAGCATAACTGACTGTATTAACCAAAATTTAGCGTTCATCATTCCTCTCTTATGCTTTTGTTATAAGTTTTTTCATTTGGGGAGCGCTGCGCCTCCCAACCACCGCCTCACTTTTTTCACGAGGCAAAAAAGTAAGCAAAAAGCCCCGGCTCCGAAGCGCAAGGAAAGGATATTTGAGTTAACTCCGGATTTTTGAAAACAATTTGCGAACTCGGCACATAACGGCTTATAAGGAAGTGCCTCAAACATGCGCAAATAGATTTTTCAAAAATCCTCCGTTGTTGTCTTGCGCAAAGTCGCCCTAACGGCAAGCAGCCTTTAAACTTCTCTTTTTC
>WQUP01000118.1 GCA_009782015.1 Endomicrobiia bacterium
AAAAAAAGAGATGGACGTTATCGCGGCAGCTTCTAAAGGGCACAGCCTTGATTATTACGGAACGCTCGGATACATATACCTCAGGGAGAAAAACTATGTTGCCGCGCAGGAGGTTTATGAAAAGCTGCACGAACTTTATCCTGACAACGAACCTGTGATAAATAATCTCGTTCTGGTTTATTTAGCAACGGGCGATTACGCCAAAGCGCTTGAACTGGCCAGGAAAGCGGCCGAACTGTATCCGGACAAAGAAGAGTATAAGGAGCGTTGCGAGGAAATAGAACGGCATGTAAAAAATAAAATATAAAATATAAAATGTAAAAAATAAAAGGCTGAATATTGTTTTATATTTTACATTTTATATTTTATTTGCCTTTATTTGCCTTTCTTGACATCGTGCCTCAAAAACGATAAAATCATTGAAAAATTAATGACAAAAGCGACAAAAGCAAGCAGTTAATCCGCTCTTTTGTCGTACCCGAGTGTCTAAATCGGGTACCCAAATCCACTCTTTTGTCGTACCCGAGTGTCTAAATCTGGGACCCATGTTAATAGACAAAAGCAAGCAGTTAATACGCTCTTTTGTCATCACCAATCGGGTGTTTTTATTAGGAGTCGCAAAATGGCATACAAAGTTACGCTTATTCCGGGAGATGGGACAGGGCCTGAAATTACTGAAGTTACCGCAAAAGTAGTTGAAGCTACCGGAGTCAAAATCGATTGGGAAATAGCCCATGCCGGTGTTGACATAATGGAGAAAGAAGGGACGCCTCTTCCCAAAGCAACGCTTGATTCCATAGCCAAAAACAAAGTCGCGCTCAAAGGGCCAATCACGACTCCGATAGGAACGGGTTTTCGCTCGGTAAACGTGGCGATAAGAAAAGAGCTTGACCTTTACTCATGCCTCAGGCCGTGCAAAACATACAAAGGCGTAAAATCCAAATATGAAAACATAGATTTGGTAGTGGTCAGAGAGAACACCGAAGATTTGTACGCCGGCGTAGAATATACTGAAGACACTCCCGAAGCGCAGGAAATAATCAAACTCTCTAAAAATAAAATAAGGGAACATTCCGCAATCTCCATAAAGCCCATCTCGGCTTTCGGAAGCGAAAGAATAGTAAGATTCGCTTTTGAATACGCCGTAAAACACAACAGAAGAAAAGTTACCGCCGTCAGCAAAGCAAACATAATGAAATGCACCGACGGCCTTTTTTACAAAACGGCAAGAGAAGTCGCAAAAGAGTACGAAGGAAAGATCGAATACGAAGAAAGGCTCATAGACAATATGTGCATGCAGCTTGTCCAAAAGCCCGAGCTCTATGACGTAATAGCTCTTCCAAATCTCTACGGAGACATTCTCTCAGATCTTTGCGCCGGTCTTGTAGGCGGCCTCGGCGTTGCTCCGGGAGCGAATTTCGGCAACGATTGCGCGGTTTTTGAAGCGGTTCACGGTTCCGCGCCGAAATACAAAGGCTTAAATAAGGTAAACCCGACGGCTTTGATTCTTTCTGCAAAACTCATGCTTGACCATCTCGGCGAAGAAGGCGCGGCGTTCAGGCTTGAAAAAGCAGTTTCATCGGTAATAGCCGAGAAAAAGCACGTCACTTACGATTTGGGCGGAGTTGCGGGCACAAAAGAGATGGGACAGGCGATAATACAAAAATTGAAATAAGCGGTTTAACGGGAGACGACGATGAAACAAGGCATTATTATATTGGCTATTTTGTGTTTTGCCGTAATAGCCGGCTCGGTATCAATGTATAATTCGCTTGTATCGTTGAATGAAAACGTATCAGGCAAATGGAGTCAGATCGACAATCAGCTGCAGAGAAGAAACGACCTTATCCAAAATCTTGTGAATACGGTTAAAGGCTATGCCTCGCACGAGCAAAAAGCCATAGACGCGGTTGTAGAAGCCAGAACAAAACTTGCAGGGGCTTCGGGTCCGCAGGCAAAAGGCGAAGCTTCCGGCGAACTTGGAGGAGCTTTAGGGCGTCTTCTTGCGATTACTGAAAATTATCCGGATTTAAAAGCCGATAAAACTTTCATCGGGCTTATGGACGAGCTTTCCGGCACGGAAAACCGCATCGCCGTAGCGCGTAAAGATTACAACGATTCGGTGCAGATGTTCAATACGAAAATCCGTACTTTTCCGTCCAGCATATTCGCCGGCATGCTCGGCTTTACGGCGGCAAAAGAATATTTTAAAGTCGATGAGAGCGCGAAAGCCGTTCCGCAGGTAAGCTTTTAAAAAGACCGGATATTATGAAAAAGCAGATACTTTTTGCCATAGCGTTTTTGTTTTTATTTGCGCCGCTTGTCGCCGAAGTAAAGATACCTTCAAAACCCGGCAGCAGCATATATGTTCAGGATTATGCCGGAGTATTGAATGCCGAGATAAAAAGCAAGATTGAAACGGACAGCGAATGGCTTGAAAGCAAGTCAAAAGCGCAGATAGTCGTCGTGACGGTGGACTCTTTAAACGGGGCAGCGCTTGAAGATTATTCTTTAGAGATTTTAAGAGAGTGGGGAATAGGCGACAAGAATCTCAATAACGGCGTTTTGATTTTGGTGGCGATCGGCGACAGAAAGTCAAGAATAGAAGTAGGATACGGCTTGGAAGGCGTTTTGACAGACGCAAAAACAGGCAGAATTCAGGACGAATATATGTTGCCGTATTTTAAAGAAGGAAAATACGGGGAAGGCATAGCCAACGGGTATAATGCCGTTTTGTCGGAAGTTTTGAAAGAATACGGTTTGAAATATGACAATTTAAAAGAGCCGGTAAAATCCGGGAAAGAAAGCTCGGAAACAGGATTTCCTCTTGTTTTTAAAATATTTGTAGGAATCTGGATTGCGGCATTTATTTTCATCATTATAAAAGGAATACGCAGCGGCGGAGGCGGCGGATTTAGAGGCGGCGGCGGTTTTGGCGGAGGTTCGGGAGGGAGTTTCAGAGGCGGCGGAGGCGGTTTTGGAGGCGGCAGCGGCGGAGGCGGCGGTTCAAGCCGAGGTTGGTAATGAACTTAAGGACTTTAAAGTCTTTAAGGACCTTAATGAGAGACACAATGGAAAACACATGTGTAATAATCAAGCCGGACGGAGTATGTAAAAAAGTTTCCGGCGACATAATAAAAAGGTTTGACAGCGAAGGGCTTAAACTTGTAGCAATGCGTATGGTTAGGCCTTCAAAAGAGACTCTGGAGCAGTTTTATGCCGTTCACAAAGGCAGGGAATTTTTTGAACCGCTGATAAGATTTATGTGTTCGGCTCCGGTAATAGTTATGGCGTGGCAGGCCGAGAATGCCGTTGCAAAAGTCAGACAGATAATAGGCGCGACAAACTCCAAAGATGCCGCCGCAGGAACGCTTCGCGCAATGTTTGGCACCGACGGCAGAAGAAACGTAGTGCACGCGTCCGACAGTGCAGCTAACGCGCAAAAAGAGCTTGCTTTTTTCTTCAAGCCCGAAGATTTGATGAAATACGAGTACGGCGACTGGAACAAATAGAGTGAAGAGTGAGGAGTGGAGAGTGAAGATACGACAGTATAAAGGATATGGCAAGTATATTATTGTAGTTGTTTTTGCCGTATCTTCACTTTTCCCTCTCCACTCTTCACTCTGTAGTTAAAAGGAGTTGTTATGAAAGTATTAGTCGTCAACTGCGGGTCGTCTTCCGTAAAATATACGCTGTTTAAGATGGACAACGAAAAAAAAATAGCGTGGGGGATAGTCGAGTGCATAGGTTTGCCCGAGGCTTATTATAAAAGGCAGAGCGTCGGCGCGGAAGAAAAGGAAGAGTCGGTAAAAGTAAGAAATCACACCGAAGCCGTTGAGCTGATAATAAAAGATTTGATGAATAAAGAGACGGGCAGCATACAAAGCATAGACGAAATTGCGGTTGTAGGGCACAGGATAGTTCACGGCGGAGACAAGTTTTCAAAGTCTGTTTTAGTTACGGAAGAAGTTAAAGAAGGCTTAAAAGAGTGTTTTTCTATAGCTCCGCTTCACAATCCGCACCACTATGCAGGAATTTTGGCAGTAGAAAAAATGCTTCCGGGCATACCTTCCGTTTTAGTTTTTGACACGGCTTTCCATCAGACTATTGCCGATTACGCTTACATGTACGCCCTTCCTTACGAATATTACGAAAAGGCTGGCATAAGAAAGTACGGTTTTCACGGAACGTCGCACAACTACGTTTCGCACAGGGCTGCGCTGATGCTTGGCAAGCCTGCCGAAGAGTTAAAAATGATAACCTGCCACTTGGGCAACGGCAGCAGCATCGCCGCGATAGAAAACGGAAAAGTCGTTGATACTTCAATGGGTTTTACGCCTTTGCAGGGAGTTGTGATGGGCACGAGATGCGGCGATATAGATCCCGCTATAATCCCGTATCTTATCAACAGGGATAAAAATTTCGCGGACCCCGAAGCCTTAAACGTATTGTTGAACAAAAAAAGCGGGCTGCTTGGCATATCCGGCCTTTCCGGCGACATGAGAACCATAGTGAAAGCCGTTTCCGCAGGAAATAAGAAAGCAAAACTTGCCTTTGAAATGCTTTGCTACAGCGTAAAAAAATATATAAGCGCGTATTTCGGCATTTTAAACGGAATAGACTGCATTGTTTTTACGGCCGGCATAGGCGAAAATTCTCCGTCGGTGAGGGAAAAGGTTTGCGCAAATCTTCAGGCTTTAGGCATAGAAATGGACATTTCAAAAAACAACGAGCCTTCAAGCGAAGAGCGTTTCGTGTCAAAGGACGAGTCAAAAGTCAAGATTATGGTAATTCCGACAAACGAAGAGCTTATGATAGCGCGCGAATCAAAAATGGTTTTGGCAAACGGATAAATAACGGCAATTAAGAATTACGAATTACAAATTACGAATCAACGGCAACTGCAAACGGCTTTCATGTCTTTTATTCGTAATTCGTAATTTGTAATTCGTAATTGTCTTTACTTGACAAACGGGCAGGCAACATTTATAATAGACCGTCATTGCGGCTTCCCCGATTTAGACACTCGGGGAC
>WQUP01000119.1 GCA_009782015.1 Endomicrobiia bacterium
CTTGCCGTCAGATCCGAAACTTTTAACCGCAGAAGCCAAATCCGCAGCCATAGCCCGTGAAGCCGGAGTGTCTGCGCAGCTGCGCCGAGTTAAAAGCAAGGCGCGCGCCGCCGGCGTTTATAACGAAAAACTTCCAGTGTCGGCAATGCCGGCAGGCTCTTACAATACAGGCATCGGCGAGCTGACGTCGCTTAATTCCTATGTCGAACGCGTTTTGAAAGAAGCCGGCGTGCGCGGTTTTACAATGCAGGATCTGCACTCGCCGAAGAATACCATGGCCGGCAACTGGCTGCTTATCGACTGGCTGAGCGTGCCCGGAGCCGCCGGAATAATTACGAAAGAAGATATTGCCGCCGATATTTCCGAAAACGAAAACGTAAGCGCGCAAGCCGTGGCCGAGAGAAAGACGGCCGCAGCAAAGAAAGTGTATGAAAAATTAAACGATGAACAGAAAGCCGCAGTTGACAATTATTATGCCGCAAACGCTTCTTGGCTTGACGGATATAAAGACGCAAATGACGCGTCATACGTGAAAGTTGCGGCCATGCAGCAGATGTTTTTTGAGCGCCAGCTGAAACAGATTCTTTCGCAGATAAACGGCATGCGGGTTTCGATGCGTTTAAGCGGCGTAACGTCGGCAAACGCCAAACAGGTTTTAGGAAAGTGGATAGATCTCGGCATAACGTCGTTTACCGTTGAAGCCGAGCGCATAGACAAAGCGGCGCTTGACGCAATTGCCGCCGCGGCATCCGAAAGCGGCATGACAATAGATATTGCCGTAAAGGCCGATGCTAAAGATTTTAATTCGGCAAAAAAGATTTTTGAAGCGGGCTTTACGCCGGTCGTGCCGCTGCGCGACATGAATAAATACGGCGTCGAAGCGCGCAGCGCGATAGCTGAAATCGACAACGATTCGCTTAAAGCTAATCCCGACCTGGCAAAGTTTCTGGCGGAAAACGTTTCTTCCGGCGCCAGATACGTGGAGTATCCGATAGGGCTTTTGTGGGGAGATAAAATTGATTTTGAAAAATTTGAAGAGTACCGCGTTCCTGCGCAGTCGAAACGCAAGGGTCTCGGCAGCCTTTTTGGCCTCGGGCAGAAAACTTTTGAAGAAAGCTATGCCGGAAGTTATGAAACGGCGTACTCAAAAGGCCGCAATGATATTGACGTTTCCGACGCGTCTTTTGACGCGTCTTCCTTGGCGTCCGTCAACGTCAAGATAAATGGGCAGTTCAAATCTATTCCTGCCGCAGCGGCTGCGGCGTTGCTAGGCTCAATGGCAAAACAGCGCCGGCTTTCTTCGATTGAAGATTTTGCAACAACGTCGCTTTCCGTGATGAAAGCTTTAGGCAGCGAAAAAACGCTTGCTCCGGCTTTTAAGTACGTATATGAAGCGCTTACGTCTTACAATAATGAAAAAGATTCGCAGCGCAAAGAAATAATCGAAGCAAAGGTCGCGGGCTTCATCTGCGGGCTTTCTGAAAATCTCATAATAAGCAATGCCGGCAGCAAGTTTATTTCCGAAGATCTTGCGGGCATGTACGCTAAAATCGTCGCGGAAAAATCGCTGTTTGACGCAGGGATTTATCCCGCGGGACTTGACGGTAACATTACCGCAGTTGAAAAGATAATGCTTAAAGCGGACGCCGTGCTTGCGGAAAAAACGCTCAAGCTTTCGGCCGGCGAGATAAAGCCGCTTCTTTCAAATCTCATTTTGGCCGCGGAAAAGACAAACTTCACTTTCGGCAGCCTTGATTTCGGAAATCTAGGATTTGATAAGAACAGAAGCGCGGAGCTTTCCAAAGTTTACGCCGGCGCCGCCGAGATTATGAAATTGGTTTTTGCCGACGCAAAAGTGCAGGAAGACAGCGTGAAAAAGAGCGTTGCCAAGATTCAGCTTGACGCCTTCAAAACAATGCTCGCCGCGGCGTAAACTGCCAAAGTACAAATGAACCTCCGCACAGCAAGCTGTGCGGTATCAGTTGTCACCCTGCGCGAAGTCGCAGGGTCTATAAATTGATAGATTCTGCGACTTCGCGCAGAATGACGGCCAAGCGGTTCCCCGCGGCAAGTCCGCGGGGTATATTTCAAATAATTAAAAATTACAAATTACAAATCGGCGGCGAAGAGCAGTTAAATTCCCATCCCTCGCACCTTGCGGGAGAGGGTGGCGCGAAGCGTCGGGTGAGGGGTTGCCGTTGTCTTTTATTAAGGTCTTTAAGGTCCTTAAAGTCCTTAAGGACCTTAATAAAAAGCAAATTTGTTGCCGCGTCGGTTTTTACGGTTGCCGCAATGGCCGGAGGAAAAACGGCGCACGGAGTTTTAAATTGAAAACAAAAGTATTTGTTTTATTATTTTTTTCGGCGCTTATGGCCGTTTCCGGCTGCCACAGAATATACAATAACCAGCAGACTCTGGCGGATATAGACAACGCCGCGTTTGAGCCTGGCGAGATATTCGTGTATGAAAATAAACTTTACTTTGCGTACGAATACGGCAATGAAAATTTTTATCTGAGCGCGGAGCTTCCCGGCGAAAACAGCAGAAAAAACAGGAGAAACTCTATTCTCAAAGCCGCGGTTGAGGAAAAAATTCCCCAAATTTCCGCAAGCCTTAAAAAAGATGTGACGCTTGCAAAAAATATTTTGGCGCCGGCGCTTGAAAAGGCCGTGGAAGAAGCCGCGCCGGCGGAAAGAAACCGCGGAATCGTCCTTGCTACAGCCTTGAAAGACGCGGTTTTATACAGGGACGCGCAGGGCGCGGTAAGAATATCCAACCCTTCAGACGTTCCTAAGGAAGTTTTCGTAAAGGGGCGGCTGAGCAAAATTTATATTCGGCGGCTTTTGTACAAAAACGCGGGCGCCGAGATCAAAGCAAAGTATCCCGACGCGCGCCGTCTGGTAATGCCTGTCGATACGATACCTCTGATTCCTTATATTTACGTTGACCTTGAAAAAAATACGGCGGCGGCAATTAAACTCCCGGACTTTTATCAGATACGCAAAGACGTGTCGCCGGCTGTGTTTTCCGCCGGAATGATATATTCGTTTTTCATAAAAAGCCATGTGTTTGCGGTGTTAAAATCGCCGTTTACCGTAGTGCACCGTTTATTTTCAACCGCGACAAACTCGCTTTACGCCGGGCTTTCTCCGCAGATAGAACATATAAACGGCGCGCCGCCGCCGGTAAATGAAAACGCAGGGTTTATGGATATAGGGGAGTTCAACAAATTTCTTGATTTTAACATAACCGAAGAAAAGTACAAGGGGCGCGTCAGCACGCTTATAGACGGCGAAGCATTTTTTACGGATTTTATAGAGAAAGTTACGGCCGCAACAAAGAAAATATACGCCCACATCTATATTTTTCAGACAGACCCCTACAGCCTTACTCTTGCCGACCTGCTTAAGAAAAAATCAAACGAGGGTCTTAAGGTGAGGGTTTTGACCGACGATATGAACACGGTGTTCAACTGGACAAGAGACCCAAAACGCCTCTACTCAAAAGATTATGTGATGCCGGGAATCAAAAAATATTTAAAGACGGATTCTAAAGTCAAAGTCAGGACTACCCCGGACACATGGGGCAACGTCGATCACAGGAAAGTCATAATCATAGACGGAAAAATTGCCTATGCCGGCGGAATGAATTTCGGCGAAGAGTACAGGTTTTTCTGGCATGACATGATGTTCCGTTTCGAAGGCCCCATAGCGCTTAAGCTTGAAGACGATTTCCGAAAGACCTGGGCGTTTTCCGGCGCAGGCGGCGATTTCGCGTCAGCTGCAAAAGGCATCTTTTCCAAATCGCCCGATTATTCAAAAGGCGTTGAAGACGATATGGTTGAGATACGAGTAATGTACACCAAACCCTCTTCCGCCGAGATTTTCAACGCACAGATAGAAGCGATGATGCGCGCAAAAAGCAGAATATTTATAGAAAACCCGTACTTTTCTGACGTCAGGGTGATACAGGAACTGATAAACGCCAGAGCGCGCGGAGTGGACGTGAGGGTCGTGCTGCCGACGGAAACAGACGGCGTGATGATGAGCAAAAACAACGTTGTCAAAGCCAATATAATGTTCAACAACGGCATAAAAGTATATTTTTACCCGCGCATGTCGCACATAAAAGCCGCGGTTTACGACAACTGGGCATGCGTGGGCACGGCGAATTTTGACAAAATGAGCCTGTACATATTTTCAGAAATAAGTTTCGGAATTTGGGACGAAAAGTTTGTAAACGAGCTGATAAACAAACTGTTTTTAAAAGATTTTGACGAGTCCAAAATAATGGACAAAGAGCTCGAACTTTCCCCAGGAGACTACATAATGTCAACCCTCGCCGCGCAGGGATGAGAACGGCGGTAACGGCGGAAGATTAGAGGGTTGGAGGGTTGGAAGTTTGGCAACGGCGATAACGGCGGATGCGAGGATGCGAGGCAACGGCGAGAACGGCGGAAGCTGAGAAGTTGGGCAGCTGGGAAGCTGGGCAAAGACAAAGACTTTGCCGTTATCGCTGTTGCTCAACTTCCCAACTTCTCAGCTTCCAAGCTCTCTCAACTTCGGCGCGCAAGGCGCGCCTCGTTTGCGTCTTTACTTCGCATCTTCGCATCCTCGCGTCCTCGCATCTGCCGTTTACGTCTTTACCTCGCATCTTCGCCTCATCGCGTCCTCGCATCTGCCGTTTACGTCTTTCCTTCGCATCTTCGCATCCTGGCATCTATGCTTCGGCGCGCAAGGCGCGCCTTGTGTTGACATTATATACGAGGAAAAGCTAGAATGCGTTGCAACAATACAACAAGCAGCAAAGCAAATCATACACCACGATATCGCTCACATCAGTCGTTTGTCTTAATCAAATTTTATAAAACCGCTATTTTTATAGCAGTTTTAATTTTTTGAAATGTACCCCGCGGCTTGCTGCGGGTAACCGCTTAGTTGTTCCCGTATTAAAACACTGCGGGACAGGCTATCCAAGTTTAAAAGCTTGTCCCCGAATGTCTTAATCGGGGATGGATTGCGGCATCCCGTATT
>WQUP01000120.1 GCA_009782015.1 Endomicrobiia bacterium
ATACGTCTACCCGTCGTCAAAATAAATTTTTGTAAAACCGTCGGGCTTGCCGCCCGAATAAGATATCTCCGACAATATCTTGCCGCTTTCGTAAAACGCCGTCATAATTCCGGTTATTTTGTCGGCGGAATAAGGGATTCGTTTTTCTACGCCGCCGCCGGAGAAGTATATGACCTCAAAACCTTCTTTGACGCCGTCTTTGTAGCTTGTCTCGGAAAACAGTTTGCCGTCCGGATAGTATTTTTTTGTTTTGCCGTCTGCAAGGCCGTACACAAAAGACTCTTCCTTGCGCAGTTTTCCCTCAGGTGTGTAAGTTTTGACAATGCCGTCTAAAACGCCGTCCCTGTAATGCGAAACATAACAAAGCTTGCCGGTTTCGTAGTATCCTTTGGTGTCGCCTTGCGCAAGACCTTCGATGAAAGTTCCGCTCATTTCAAGTTTTCCGTCTTTATAATACCTTTTGACAGTGCCCGTGACGGGCATTTTATTTTTACCGCTCATTATTTTTGTGGTGGTGTCAAAGAAGACGTCTTTGTCGAGCGTGTAATTTTTGGCGTGCGCAAAAGACAGCGATGCTGTGAGAAGAAGAAACGTGATTATGAGTTTTTTCAAGATTGCCCCTGTACAAAAGTTAATAGTTAATAATTAATAGTGAATAGTTAACGACAACGGCCGCCCTCACCCTGCCCTCTCCCTGACAAGGGAGAGGAAAAAAACTATTAACTATTCACTATTAATTATTCACTGCCGTTAACTGTCTTCCGTGAATCTTATTTTTTTTATGAGCTGGTTGAGTTTGGCGTTAAAGTATGGGTCTGAGTTCATCTTTTCTTTTATTTTGTTGCAGGCGTGCATGACGGTGGTGTGGTCCCTGCCGCCGAAAGCGTCGCCTATATCGTTTGTGGAAAACTCGTCCGTCATGGTGCGGGCAAGATACATGGCTATCTGTCTCGGGAAAGCTACGGCGTCGGTTCTGCGTTTGGATTTCATGTCTCTTAAATCTATGTTGAAATCGTTTGCGACGACTTTTTGTATGTTTTCAATCGTTATGCGCGCAGCGTCGTCTGGCGGCTTTACAACGTCTTTTAAAATTTTCTGCACGGAATCCACTGTCAGCGGCGTGCCTGTGAAAGCTGAAAACGCGGTTATGCGAAGCAGAGAGCCTTCAAGCTCGCGGATGTTTGATTTAATCTGCGTGGCTATATAAAGGATAACGTCGTCGGGAACGTAAAGCTTTTCGTCTTCCGCTTTTTTGCGAAGTATCGCTATTCTCGTCTCCAAATCAGGCGGCTGGATGTCCGCGATAATGCCCCACTCAAAGCGCGATATAAGCCTTTCTTCGACTTTTTCAAGCTCTTTTGGCGGACGGTCCGACGAGATCACAACCTGTTTTCTGGAATCGTAAAGCGAGTTGAATATGTAGAAAAACTCTTCCTGAGAGCTTTCTTTGCCGACAAGAAACTGGATGTCGTCGATAAGCAGGCAGTCGAGGCTTCTGTACTTGTTTTTAAACGAGGTCATTTTGTCAAAACGGAGCGATTCGATAAACTCGGTGGTAAACTTTTCCGCAGTTGCGTATAAAACCCTCAATTGAGGGTTGGACTGTTTTATATAGTTGCCGATGGCGTGCAGCAAATGCGTTTTGCCAAGGCCCACGCCTCCGTAAATAAAGAGCGGGTTAAACTGCTTGCCCGGATTTTTTGCGACCGCTTCCGAGCAGCCGTGTGCAAATCTGTTGGAAGAGCCCACTACAAAGCGCTCAAAAATGTATTTCGGGTTTATCTGGTCTTTCTGCATTATCGGAGCAAGGACGTCCGCGGGCGCGGGCGTGTTTTCTACCTGGGCGATGATAGGGGCAAGGTCTTGCTGCGGTTTAAGTTCTAAAATAATCTGCTGGCCGCCGGCCTCTGATAAAATCTTTTCAATATTCTTTTGCTGATGGCTTTCTATCCACTGGGAAAAATAAACATTAGGCACGGCAACAGTGAAAATATTGTTTTCAAGTGTCAGCGGTTTAAGCGGCGCGATCCATAAATTGTAGGTCTCCTGGGTAAGCGAAAGGTTGAGGTTATCCACAACCGTTTTCCAAAGTTCAGAAATTGAAACACTCATGTTTTCCTCAATGTTATCCACAGTTGTGGATAAAGATATAAACCGGCCTAAAAAGTCCTTTAAAAATGGGCAGGCATTGCCTGCAATTATGATTGAAAAATTATATATTTTTTGATTTCATTAGTCAAGTGTAAAAAATCGGAAATGGAAAGCACTCCGGGCCTTAAAATCGGATCTAAATTGCATGTTGTTAAGATTTTGTTTGCTTGACTTTTATCTAAATTTTTGAATGTGGAAAGGCAATTTAAAATGGTCTTTCTGCGCATTGAGAAGCTATGCTTCACCAATTCAAAAAACGCCAATTCGGGTTCAGGCGAATGCCTGTTTGTAAGTTTGATTACGGTTGAAACAACCTTTGGCTGCGGGGTAAAGCAGCGCGGGGAAACGTCAAACAAGACTTCGCAGTCGGCATAATATTGTGTGAAAATGGAAATATAGCCGTAATCCGGTGACCCGCATTTTGCGGCAAGCCTGTGGGCGACTTCTTTTTGAAGCATAAAGACGGCCGTTGTCCAATTCGGTATCGGTAAAATCTTTTGTATTATTGCAGTTCCTACATTGTAGGGAAGATTAGAGATGATTTTCAACGGCAGAGTGAAGAGTGGGGAGTGAGGAGTGGAGATACGGCAACTGTCCTGGATTGCTTCGGGAACTCCGTTCCCTCGCAATGACGTCTCTTGGCTGTCATTGCGAGGAAGGACGGAGTCCTGACGCGGCAATCCATTGTCTTTATCTTCACTCTTCACTCCCCACTCTTCACTCTGCCGTTTAAGGAAGTCTGCGTTTACAATTTCCACATTATTAATGTTGTGAAAAGAAAAGTAATGTTTTAACTGCTGCGCTAAAATCGGGTCTATTTCAACGGCTGTAAGCCGTTTAACCTGCGGCTGTATAAGTTTTGTAAGCACGCCTTTGCCCGGCCCTATTTCGAGGACTTCGTCTTGCGGACTTAAATGAGCGGCTTTGATTATGTTGTTGGCGATATTGAGGTCTGTCAGGAAATTCTGTCCGTGTTTTTGTCTCATATAAATCATTGTATCAAATAAAATCTTCGGAATTCTAAAATATGTTATAATACCTGGCGAAAATCAAATCATGTACGAATATCATCTTTTAGAAATCATGGCGATTGGGTTTGCGCTTGCGCTTGCGTTTGGGTTTATAACGCATAGGCTTGGGCTTTCTTCCATTGTCGGATATCTTTTTGCGGGTTTTCTGATAGGGCCTTTTTCGCCGGGTTTTGTGGCCGATTACAATATTGCCCACCAGCTTTCAGAAGCGGGCGTGATTCTTTTGATGTTCGGCGTAGGGCTTCACTTTAAGCTTGACGATTTGATGGCAGTAAAAGGAATAGCTGTTCCGGGAGCGATAGCCCAGAGCACCGCCGCGACAATATGCGGAATTATTGCCGGCATGTCTTTGGGGCTTGATTTAAAATCTTCGATAATATTGGGCATAGGTCTTTCGGTGGCAGGCACCGCTGTGCTCCTGAAAGTGTTAAACGACAACAACTCCGCCAATACAGTGCACGGACATGCGGCCGTCGGCTGGCTTGTCGTGGAAGATATTTTTACCGTGATGGTTTTGGTCGTTCTTCCGCTTTTTCCGGCGCTTTTTGACGCGGGCGGCGCATCGGCGCCGGACACTTTCACCATTATCAAAGCCGTTTTTCTAGCGCTTTTGCGTATTGCGATTTTGTGGGCGCTTGTCATGGGAGTCGGCGGAAAACTCGTTCCGCTGATTTTAGCGAAAGTCGCCAAAACGCGCTCACAGGAACTTTTTACGCTGACCGTATTAGTTATAGCTTTTGCGACTGCCGTAACAGCCGCGCTGATTTTCCAAGCCTCTTTTGCGCTGGGCGCGTTTCTTGGCGGAATGGTCGTAGGCAAATCAAAGGTAAGCCATCAGGCCGCCGCAGACCTGCTTCCGCTGAGAGATTCTTTTACGGTGCTGTTTTTTCTTTCGGTCGGCATGCTTTTCGCCCCGAAATATCTGCTGGAATATCCTCTGCTTATCGCCGCGTGCCTCATAATAGTACTTGTGATAAAACCGCTCAGCGCCATGATAATAGTGGCTGTTTTGGGATATTCTCCGCGCACGGCGTTGACGGTTGCGGCGGGATTGTCCCAGGTCGGCGAGTTTTCTTTCATACTTGCCCAGGAAGCAAAACGCTTAAATTTAGTCAACGACGCGGTTTACAACGTAATAATAGTATGCGCGATAATCTCCATATCTTTAAACCCGTCGCTTTTTAAAAGAGTTCCGAAGTATGAAAAGTTTTTAAAAACCAAGAAAAAGATTTGGAGAGCGATGACTTCCGCGGCGAAAAAAAGAGGGCGCGCCTGCAACAAAAACCAAGACCTTACAAACAATCTTCTTCCGGCAAAAGAGCGGTTAAAAGAAAAAACCGCCATAGTGGTAGGATACGGCCCCGCCGGGAAAGATATAGTGCGCGCTTTGATTGAGCATAACGTAACCCCGGTGGTTATAGAGATGAACATAGATACGGTAAATGCTTTAAGCGGGCAGGGAGAGTTTGCTATTTACGGGGATTCGACAAAAAAAAGCATTTTGACGGCCGCGGGAATTGAAAGCGCGGACTATTTGATTATAACCGTCCCGTCGCTGACCGTAACGTCCGACACCGCGGTTCTTGCCGCGTCGATGAACCCTAACACGCGCATACTTGCGCGGGCGCGTTTCCTGCAAAGCAAAGAGTATTTGAAACAAATAGGCGTGACGGCAATAGCTTTTGAAGAGGAAGAAGTTTCAAAATCTCTCGTATCGCTTCTCCTCGACGATTTGGAAAACCAGAGGATGCTGGCGGCAGCTGCGGAAATAGTTAAAGACAATAATTAATCCTGCCTTTTTACTTGCCTATGCAAAAACTGCTGAAAATAGTGTCCA
>WQUP01000121.1 GCA_009782015.1 Endomicrobiia bacterium
AAGGCATGGACGAATCGAGCGGCACGCTTGATAGCGAGTACACAACTACAAATATAAGCGCGGGATACAGGTTTGGGTTTTAAAAGAAAGAGTGAAGAGTGAAAAGTGAGGAGTGAAGATACGACAACACGGATTCCGTTTTTCAACGGAATGACAACAAAAGCCCTTGTCGTATCTCCACTCCTCACTCTCAACTCCCCACTCTGCCGTTAAAAAGGAGAAATCATGGCTGACAAATTTTCTTTTGACATTGTTTCGGAAGTGGATATGATGGAAGTTGAGAATGCCGTTAATCAGGCGCAGAAGGAGCTTGCCAACAGATTCGATTTTAAAGGCAGCAAATCTTCCATAGAATTAAATAAAACCGACAAAAAAATAACTCTTGTGGCCGACGACGAATTTAAAATGAAGGCTCTCAAGGACATTTTGGATGGGCGTTTTGCCAAAAGGGGAGTTTCCCTAAAGGCGCTTAATTATAAGGCTGAGGAAAAAGCTTTTGAAGGTTATATCAGACAGGTTGCTGAAATAATTTCCGGGCTGCCTTCCGACAAAGCCAAAGAACTTGTGAAAATGATTAAAGATTCCAAGTTAAAAGTCCAGGCCCAGATAGACGGGCCTAAAGTAAAAGTCATCTCTCCTAAAAAGGACGATTTGCAGCAGGTGATAGCTTACCTCAAGCAGACAAGTTTCTCCCTGCCTCTTCAGTTCACTAATTACAGGTAGGTCATTATGGATTCCAAGCGCATTGTTCCGGCTGTCGCCGAACGTACGGAAAACGGCGATTACGTCATCAATTTTAAAGAAAGCGGAAACTTCAAAGTTTTCAGCGGTAACTCCGAGAAAAGCATGGAGAAAGAGGTCTTTCTGCGCTCAAGCGGAAAAAGTATTTCCGTGCGCTCGAACTTCCCGCAGGAACGCCTTTTGTTTAAGATAAGCAAAGACGACAATCCGGATTTTTTTTACGTCTCCGAGAGGCACATTCCGATGCGGGGAACTCCTAACTTCCGCGATCTCGGCGGGATAGTCAATAAGCACGGAAGACAGATAAAATGGGGAAAGTTTTTCCGCTCGGGAAATATCTCGAGTCTTACGGATGAAGATCTCGAATACTTTAAAACATTAAAGATAAAAAAAGTAATCGATCTGCGAAGCCGCGCGGAAATCGAGCGCGAACCTGAAAAATTGCCCCGCGGCGGACATATAAAATATATCAATGTTCCGATAAGCAATCCTGCGGAGTTCGGAAAGCTTGTCGAAGAAATGAAAAACAGCTCCGGAGCGCAGAATGCCGTAGATGCCGTTATGCTCAAAGGCGCGCACGATTTTACAAGCGCGCTTGCCGAATTTAAGCCGGTAATCGACGCTATGATCGAAGGCGGGCCTTTTTTGTGCCACTGCAGCGCCGGCAAAGACCGCACGGGAATAGCCTCGGCGCTGATACTTTCCATCCTTGACGTCGAGAAGGCGGCAGTTTTGGAAGATTATATGCTTTCTAACGAGTACACCGTGCCTTATTTTTCCAAATATATATCTTTTATCACGGAACTCGGCATTCCCGAGGACATTGCAAGGGCGGCTTCCGGAGTGAAAAAAGAATTTTTGGAGACGACGCTTAACGATATCGGCATAAAATACGGAAGTTTCGACGAAATGGCAAAAGAAGTCTTTGGTATAGACGCGGAAATAAAAAAAGAACTTTTGCGCCGCTTCACATATTAAAATAGCGCACCATAAAAGCTTTACCTTCTCTCCTTGCGGGAGAAGGACTTGCGAAGCAAGAGAGCCTGTCCCGAAAGGTAGTAATTCGGGAATGAGGGGTATGCCTTTAGAAAACGTCAACCCCTCGCCCTGCCCTCTCCCGCAAGGGGCGAGGGAACAACAAAAATCCCTAAAAAGAGACCAAGCCTCCTCCGGATTGGAATTTAAATATCTTTTGGAAGAAAATCAATTAAAATGTCGCTTAAAAACAAAACAATCAGCGTTACTGCGGAAAAGATAGTTTTTCCGGGACGTTCACTTTGCAGATGCGAAGACGGAATAGCTCTTTTTACCGAGGGGCTTCTCCCGGGCGAAGCTGCGGACGTTTTGGTTATAAAAGATAAAAAATCTTTCAGGGAAGGCGTTTTAGCAAAAATCACGCAAAAATCTCCCGAGAGAATAGAGCCGGTCTGCCATTCTTTCGGCCGCTGCGGCGGCTGTACTTTCCAAAATACCGATTATGAAAATCAGATAAAATATAAAAAGATTTATTTTGACGAGCTTCTCGGCTCTTTAGGAGCAGAAACCGGCGCCATTTTAAAAAGTCCTGCGGTTTGGAACTACAGAAACAAGATGGAGCTGAGCTTTTTTAATGAAGGAGACAATGTCTCCCTCGGACTTCACTGCAGGGGCAGCTTTGACAGATACGTTTCCGTTCCGCCGTGCTTTATAGCGGATAAAGATTTTTTAAAAGCCGCTGAAGCGGTCAAAAACTTTGCAAATAAAAACAAACTTCCAGCGTACGATAAAATGACGCACGAAGGATTTTTCAGGCATCTCGTGCTGCGCAAAGCCCAAAACAACGGCGAATTTCTTATAAATATAGTCACAAACAGATCTGACTTGGGCGCAGGGCTCTTCGAGCCTATTGTAAAAGAACTTAAAGAGTATGCGCACAGCATTTACTGGACGCACAACGGCAGATTGTCAGACGCCGTAGTCGTTGACAAATTCGAGCTTCTTTACGGCAAAGAGCACATAACCGAAAAACTGAATGTCGGCGGCAAAGATTATTTTTTCAATATTTCGCCTTTTTCGTTTTTTCAGACAAACTCCAAAGGCGCAGAAATACTTTACAATGAAGTGTTGAGGCTTTTAAAGCCGTCAAAGAGCGACACACTCCTTGACCTTTACTGCGGCACGGGAACCATAGGTATATCTCTGGCTGACAAAGTGAAAAAAGTCATCGCAATAGAGCAGGTAGCGCAGGCGATTGACGACGCAAATGAGAACGCTAAGCAAAATAATGTGAACAATGCGGAATTTTTCGCTTTGACCGCGGAAAAATGGGCTAAAGAAAACAATGAAAAGTTTGACGCCGTTGTAGTCGATCCTCCGAGAAGCGGGCTTACAAACGACGTAATAAAGTTTTTGACAAACTCGGGCGCAAAAAAAATAGTTTATGTCTCGTGCAATCCGTCAACGCTTGCAAGGGATCTGGGCTTGATAAAAGAAAGCGGAAAGTACGCGGTGAGGGCAATCACGCCTGTGGACATGTTCCCGCAGACTTACCATATAGAAGCGGCAGTTCTTTTGGAAAGACAATAAAAAAGAGTGAAGAGTGGGGAGTGAGGAGTGAAGATACTGCAACGGCCGTCATTGCGAAGCGGCAAAGCCGCTGAAGCAATCCAGAGCAGTTGCGTCGTATCTTCACTCCTCACTCTTCACTCTCCACTCTGTCGTTAAAAGGGGTTTTATGAACAGCGGAGACAGGATAATCGATTGGATAACTTCGGATTTGTCGCTTCATGAAAGCGGCGTAAGAAACACCGTGGTGATGCTTGGCAGCGGCGATACAGTTCCTTTCATATCGCGCTACAGAAAAGAGAAGACGGGAAATCTTAACGAAGTAAATATCAGGGATATCAACGACAAACTTCAATACTATATAGAGCTTGAAACAAGGAAAGAAACGATACTTGCAAGCATTGAAGAGCAGAAAAAGATGACTCCCGAGCTTAAGAAGCAGATAGAAGAGTGCAAAGAAAAAACTAAGCTTGAAGACATTTACCTGCCTTACAAACCCAAACGCCAGACCAAAGCTACCATAGCCAAAGCAGCCGGGCTTGAGCCGCTGGCAGTAGAAATTATCGAGCAGCAGCGCGGAATGAAAGAAAACAAGCAGGAAATATTGAAACGGTACTTAAATCTTGAGAAAGGCATAGATACGGCGGAAAAAGCTGCGGCGGGCGCAATAGACATAATAGCCGAGCAGCTGTCCGACGACGCCGTGATAAGAGGCCTGCTCAGAACTTATATGACAAATAACGGAAATATCCGTTCCAAAGCAACCAAGGCCGCGGAGAATTTAAAAACAAAGTACGATATGTACTACGATTACAGCGAGCCGCTCAAGACCGTTCCCGGGCACAGGCTGCTTGCCATACGCCGCGGCGCAAAAGAAGAAGTCTTGACGTGGAAAATAGTTTTAGAAGACGAACAAGCCGTCAATCTCATACTTTCGAAAGTAGTAAAAAATAAAGGGAATATGTCGCTTTTTTATCCCGAGCTCTTTCAGGCTGTGCAGACCGCATACGACAGGCATCTATATCCTTCGCTTCAGGTTGAAATATTTTTGGCAAAGATGGACGACGCGGACAAAGACGCGATAAACGTGTTTGCGACAAACGCGAAAAATCTGCTTCTTGCGCCGCCTGCCGGACACAAAGTAATTATGGGCATAGATCCGGGCTTTAGGACGGGTTGTAAAGTGGTCGTGATAGATTCTAACGGAAACTTTAAAGAGTATCATGCGATTTTTCCGCACGAACCTGCGTCGAGAGTGAGCGAAGCCGAAGACATACTTGTGGATCTGCTTGAAGAGTATTATGTAGAGCTCATAGCCATAGGCAACGGAACCGCTTCAAAAGAAACAAACACTTTCGTAAATAACGTGTTGAAGAAACATGCTAATTTGAAAGTTATGCCAAAGGTTGTCATTGTCAGCGAAGCCGGCGCTTCGGTTTATTCCGCTTCGCCTCTGGCTTCTGCTGAGTTCCCGGATCTCGACGTCACGGTGAGGGGGGCCATAAGCATAGCAAGGAGGCTTCAGGATCCGCTTGCCGAGCTTGTAAAAATAGATCCGAAATCCATAGGCGTAGGCCAATACCAGCACGACGTAAACCAGATACAGCTTAAAAAGCAGCTCGACGGCACCGTCGAATCAGCCGTCAACTTTGTAGGCGCTAATCTGAATTCCGCTTCCATCGAGCTTTTATCTTATGTTTCAGGCATAGGCAAAGGCGTGGCA
>WQUP01000122.1 GCA_009782015.1 Endomicrobiia bacterium
GCTAAGACTAATCTAGACGATCCAAATCGCACATATATAGGTGAGCGGCTAAAGGATGAGTTTAAAAACATTGCTCTTTACGGAATCGACGGCCCCGCAAATGTCAGAGAAACTCCTAACGGAAAGGTTATTGGCAGTATTGAAAATGGCGCATATGTCTGGGTTTTGCTGAAGAAAGGCGACTGGTATAAGATAGCATATAATAATTTAACAGGCTGGACGCATAAGAAAAATCTTGTAGACGTATGGGACGTTAAAAAATATAACGAAAACAAAGGCAATGATTAATGATAAAAGGTTAATGGTTAATATTGGAGAGGCTTCGCCGCAGCTAATATTTGTGCGCAAAGCGCACTCATTAATTTATCATTTATCATTAACCATTAATCATTGTAGTTAGGGAGTTATAACTTGTCAAAAATAGAGATAAAAAATTTTAATCTGTGGTACACGGATTTTCACGCGCTCAAAAATATCAATATTAATATTGAGGAGAAGCGCATTACAGCTATGATAGGGCCTTCGGGGTGCGGAAAGTCTACGCTTCTGAGGTCGCTCAATAGGATTAACGATACTATTGAAGGCGTGCGCGTAAGCGGAGAGATTAAAATAGGCGGCAAAAATATATATGAAGATAAAATAGATACTGAGGCCTTGAGAAGAAATGTCGGCATGGTGTTTCAAAGGCCTAACCCGTTTCCGATTTCCGTGTATGAAAATGTAGCTTTCGGGCTGAGAGTAAACAGAATAGCGTCCGAGAAAAGCGTAATAGACGAGAGAGTGCAGAAAAGCCTTGAGGCAGTTTTGCTTTGGGACGACATAAAGGACGAGCTTAAAAGTTCTGCCCTTGAGCTCACTCTCGAACAGCAGCAGAGGCTCTGCATTGCAAGAGTGATTGCAGTGGCTCCGCAGGTGATTCTCCTTGACGAGCCGTGCTCGTCGCTTGATCCGGTGGCGACGCAGAAAATAGAAGAGCTGATGATACGGCTTAAGGATAACTATACCATCGTCATCGTAACCCATAATATGCAGCAGGCGGCCAGGGTATCGCACGATACGGCGTTTATGCTTTTGGGCGAGCTTATAGAGTTTGACCTGACAGAAAAGATATTCACGAATCCGTCACAAAAACATACGGAAGACTATGTTTCGGGAAAATTCGGATAACGGCAAGTCAGTTAATAGTTAATAATGAATAGTGAATAGTTAACGAAAAACTACACTATATATTGCGGCGAAACCGCTCCAGAACTGACGCGCTTTGTCGCGTCATCCCCGAAATCCGTTATCGGGGATCCATGGTCTGCTGTTAAACTATTAACTATTCACTATTAATTATTAACTATGGAGGCAGTATGCGTCACTTCGATGTTGAAATGAACGATTTGAAAAGTCGGCTTATGGAGATGTGCGGGCTTGTGCAGGAGATGATAAAAATTACGATCGACGGGCTTGTAAAAAGGGATCAGAAGCTTATCGATTCGGTATTTTTACTTGAAAACGAAGTCAATATCCACGAGATAGTTATAGACGACAAATGTTTAAAGCTCGTGGCTTTAAACCAGCCAGTTGGCATAGATTTGCGTTTTATCACGTCCGCCATGAAAATCAACAGCGATTTGGAAAGGATGGGCGACGAAGCGGTAAATATAAGCGAAAAAGCCGTTGATTTGATAAAATACCCCGAACTTAAACCGCTCATAGATATTCCGAAAATGTCGGATATTGTTCAGCAAATGGTTGCTGACAGCATTAAAGCGTTTAACGGCAATGACGTTGAGCTCGCTCAGACCGTGCTTGCCAAAGACGATGAAGTTGACGATTTAAAAGGTAAAGTTATTTCCGATCTGAAAGGGTTTATGGTTAAACTGTCAGACTCGGAAATGATTCAAACGGCCGTGGATTTGATGTTTATCGCAAAAAGCATAGAAAGAATCGGCGACCACGCGGTCAACATCAGCGAAGACGTAATCTTCATGGTGCGCGGCAAAGACATAAGGCACCCGAAGACAAATCGCGCCGAGTAAAATAATTTAAAAGGATACTATTATTATATGCAAAAACAGTTTAAAATGTTGCTTTTTATTTTTTATTTTCAGGCGCCAAAAAATATTAAATTTTGATTTAAAAATATATGTATCGGGAGAAAAAGTATGCTTAATGAAGACAGTATCAAACTGCCTTTAGTTCACAAAGGCAAAGTCAGAAATGTTTATGATTTGGGACAGAGTTTTTTAATTGTCGCTTCGGACAGAATCTCTGCTTTCGATTACGTTATACCGACGCTTATTACGAATAAAGGGAAGGTTCTGCATAAGCTTTCTATGTTTTGGTTCGACTTTGTCAACGGCGTGGTGCCGAACCATATAATAACGGGAAACTTTGAAAGTTTTCCGACGGCGCTTAAACAGTACGAATATCTGCGCGACAGATCGATGATAGTGAAAAAGGCAAAAAGAATAGATATCGAATGCATAGTCCGCGGCTATTTGGCCGGCTCCGGCTGGAAAGAGTATCAGAAATCCCAGACAGTATGCGGGATAAAACTTCCGGCAGGCCTTAAAGAGTCGTCAAAACTTCCGGAACCTATATTTACGCCTTCAAGCAAAGAGGAAGGCGGAAAACACGACGAGAACATATCTTTTGAGGAAACTGTCAAAAGGGTAGGCAAAGACACGGCTGAAAAGCTTCAGAAACTTTCGATAGATCTTTATAAAAAAGTAAGCGAATATTCTCTTTCAAAAGGCATAATTCTCGCGGACACAAAACTCGAATTCGGTTTTTACGACAACCAGATTATTCTGATAGACGAAATTTTTACGCCTGATTCTTCAAGATTCTGGGAAGTCGAAAAATATCAGGAAGGCAAGTCTCAAGATAGTTTGGACAAACAGTATGTCCGCGACTATCTCGAAAAAATAAAGTGGGATAAGTCTTCTCCCGCTCCCGAGCTTCCAAAAGAAGTAGTGGATAAGACGATGGAAAAATATATCGGCGCTTACGAAAAACTCACAGGCAAGAAATTTTAGTTTAGCCCCTCTGTCATTGCGGGCACCGACCCGCAATCTTTTAGTAACGGCTGGATTGCGGCTCGGAGGCCGCAATGACGACTTACAGACAAAAAGGAAAATTATGTATCAAATAGAAATCGGCTCAAAAAAAGGCTTCAAAGACGTCCGCGGCGAACACACTCTTTCGGAAATCGTTGATCTCGGCATAAAGCAGGTTGAGAAAGTCGCTTACTCCCAGCTTTACAATATAGCCGGAGAAATAAGCGCTGCTCAGGCTGATAAAATTGGCGGAGATCTGTTAAGCGATAAAATAACCGAAAAATCTTCAGTGCGAAAACTTGAACCCGAATGCTGTTCATCCGTTAACTCCACTCTCCACTCTTCACTCTCCACTCTGTCTGTAATAGAGGTCTGGTATAAAAAAGGCGTCACGGACACGGTTTCTGACAGCGTCATAAAAGCCGTCAGGGATTTGGGAATAAAAGAGGAACTAAAAGTCAAAACCGGACACAAATATTATCTTTACGGTAATCTTTCGCAAAAAGTTTTAAACAATATCGCCACGAAGCTGCTGGCAAATACGCTCATACAGGAATACAAGATAAAATAGCAGAGTGAAGAGTGTAGAGTGAAAAGTGAAGATACGGCAAAGATAAACGCAGTTCCCTCGCCCCTTGCGGGAGAGGGATTAAGGGTGAGGGGTTGGCGTTGCTTCTCCTTCACGCATCCAAAGGGATTATATGAATTGTAAAACTAATTGCAGCGTTATCGAGATTTTATCATTGACGGACAACAAGCTTATAGAGCTCAGCAGGAAGAACGTCCTTTCTCTTTCTCTTGAAGAGATGAAAACCGTTCAGAATTATTTCAGGAAATTGAAAAGAAATCCCACGGACATTGAGCTTGAAACGATCGCGCAGACATGGAGCGAGCACTGCAAGCACAAAACTCTTACCGGAATAATAGAATACACGGAAGAACATGACGGCAGAAAAAAGAAAAGAGTTTATAACAATCTTTTAAAAGAAACCATTTTTGAAGCTACCATGAAACTGAATAAAAAATGGTGCTGGTCAGTTTTTAAAGATAATGCCGGAGTGATAGAGTTTGATCAGGAAAACGGCGCGGCTTTCAAAGTTGAAACCCACAACCATCCGTCGGCATTGGAGCCTTACGGAGGTTCCGCAACGGGAATAGGCGGAGTGATAAGGGATATTTTGGGAGTAGGCCTGGGCGCAAAACCCATAGCCAATACCGATATTTTTTGTTTCGGCAACCCTGATACCAAAGCGTCAGCCGTTCCCGAGGGTATGCACCATCCCAAAAGAATCGCTAAAGGCGTTGTTTCCGGAGTCCGCGATTACGGCAACAGGATGGGAATACCGACGGTCAACGGAGCGGTCTATTTTGACGACGGCTATATGGCAAATCCGCTGGTTTATTGCGGTACCATGGGCATAATGCCAAAAAAGTACATAAACAAAACCGTAAAATCCGGAGACTTGATTTTAGTTGTCGGCGGCAGAACCGGAAGGGACGGCATACACGGAGCGACTTTTTCGTCGGTTCAGCTTGACAAAGAATCCGACGTAAGCGCCGTGCAGATAGGCAACCCGATAGTTGAAAAGAAAGTTTTGGATACGATGCTTAAAGCCAGGGATTTAAATCTCTACAGGGCGGTCACCGACTGCGGAGCCGGCGGCCTTTCGAGCGCGATCGGCGAACTCGGAGAAAAAACCGGCGCTTACGTGGAACTTGATAAGGTGCCTTTAAAATATGAGGGGCTCAGCCCCTGGGAAATTTGGATTTCCGAAGCGCAGGAGAGAATGGTTTTTGCCGTGCCTGCGAAAAATAAAAAGAAAATAACAGAGATATTTGAGAAAGAGAACGTCGAAGCGGTTTTTGTCGGAAAATTTACAAGCGACAAAAAACTCACGCTCATTTACAATAAAGACGTTGTTGCAGATATGGACATGCAGTTTCTGCA
>WQUP01000123.1 GCA_009782015.1 Endomicrobiia bacterium
TGCATCCCGGCATAAATCCCGAAGTACAGCTGGAGTATGCCGAAAAAATAGGGCTCGGCTCAAGGGATTATGAGTTGGTAAGACCTTAAGGACTTTAAAGTCTTTAAGGACCTTAATGACCTTAATAAACAACACATGAAAATCACAGAGCTAAAAAAAATATCTGCTAAAAAAAACACTTTCAAAGTGTCTTTTGACAATGAGGAAAGCGTCATTCTGACACCGGAAACAATAGTAAAGTTCGGTCTTACAAGCGGAGCGGAGATAAGCAAAAACGATTTTGACGCTATTTCTGCTTATGACAAATCAAACAGCGTAACCGCCGACGCTTTAGCCTTGGTATCAAAGCGCTCTTACAGCGCAAAAAGCCTTGAGCAAAAACTGATAGAAAAAGGATATGAGCCTCATAACGCTAAAACTGCCGTCAAAAGGCTGGAAGAATTAAACTATATAAACGATGAAAAATACGCCGACATGCTGGCAAAATATTTATCCGGCAGAGCAAAAGGTGAATTTGCCATAAAACAAGCTCTAGAAGAAAAAGGCATATCAAGAGAACTTATAAACAAAGCTTTAGACTCTTTAAAAACCGAAGCCGAGCCGTACGAGCAAATAATAGAAACCGTCAAACGCAAATTCAAAGACTTCAACCCAAAAGATAAAAACGAAGTCCGCCGCATAGCGTCATTTTTTTTAAGAAGAGGCTTTACATCGGAAGACATATCAAAAGCCTTAAGAAATTATAAAAGCAGTGTAGAATTAGATGTTTTTTAAATCTTTACAGGTAAATAAATCATTGAAAATTCAATGGTTATTTTTAAAATCTGCAAAAATGCAGCGCTATTGCATTTTTGCAGATTTTATGATAATCTTTTATACATTAAACTTATATTGAAGGGTAAAACATGCATAAAATAAGAACTTTATCAAGTGCCATAAATCACTTTTCAAAAGCATTTAAAGTATTGCTTGTTACGGGGCCGAGACAAGTGGGAAAAACAACTTGTTTGAAAGATTGTGCTGACAACAATAGAAAATATGTGACTTTTGATAATCCGTCAGCTTTATTGAAAGCCAAAGAGGACACAAATGCCTTTTTAAAAGAATTCGCACCGCCCGTATTTATAGACGAAATCCAATACGCGCCGGAAATTTTTAGATATATAAAAATTCTTGTTGATGACTCTGATGAACGCGGCAGGATATGGATGACAGGCTCACAGCAGTTCAATATGATGCAGGGCGTCACCGAAAGTCTTGCCGGACGCGTCGCGATTTTAAATTTGCTGGGGTTTTCAATTTACGAAAGAGAAGATAAAGGAGATAAGCAGCAGCCGTTTTTGCCTTCTGAAAAAGCTCCTTCCGTATTATCGCATAAAACGCCGTCGGAAACATTCCATACTATCTGGCAGGGATCTTTTCCGGATGTTATAGACATGGGCGCGCAAGACAGGGAAATCTTTTATGAATCTTATATACAAACTTATATAGAACGGGATGTAAGGCAATTGATCACTATAGGAGACGAGTCTTCATTCATGAAATTTCTGAAAGTAACTGCCGCAAGAAGCGGGCAGGAACTGGATATAAACGATATTGCCAGAAATGTGGATATTTCTTCAAATACCGCAAAAAAATGGCTGTCAATACTGCAAACTTCGGGATTAATATATCTTTTGCAGCCGTATTTTAGAAATATAACAAAACGTTTGACAAAAACTCCTAAATTATATTTTATGGATACGGGGCTCGCATGCCATTTGGCTGGATGGACAACTTCAAAATCTCTGGAAAACGGAATATCTGCCGGAGCTTTTTTCGAAACTTTCGTAATAAGCGAAATTATCAAATCATATTATCATAACGGACGCTCCGCAACTCTGTATTATTTTCGTGATTCTGAAAGAAATGAAATAGATTTGCTTATCCACCAAGACGGACAATTTTACCCGATAGAAATAAAAAAGACTTCTACCCCGACAAATACCGATATAAAAGCCTTTAAAACTTTTTCAAAAATAGAAAAACTAGCGCACGGAAATCTGATATGCCTTACCGATGAGCCGCAACTGCTGACGCCGAACGCAACGGCGATTTCTATTTGGGATATATGATAAAATTATAGAGAAAAACTAAGAGGAGAACTTATTATGCCAACAGCATTATTGAGCGTGTCGGACAAAAACGGGATTGTTGAATTTGCGAAAGAATTAAAATCTTTGGGCTGGGATATTATTTCAAGCGGGGGGACGGCTAAAACGCTGAAGGAAAATAAAATTGAGTGCACGGAAATTTCATCTGTCACTGGTTTTCCCGAGATTTTGGACGGAAGGGTAAAGACGCTCAATCCGAAAATACACGGCGGCATACTTGCCATAAGAGACAAAAAAGAACATATCGAAGAGCTTAAAAGGCACGGCATAGGCGCGATAGACATAGTCGCGGTAAGCCTTTATCCGTTTGAAGAAACAATAAATAAAATACCGAAGCCTGAAGACAAAAAGATAAATCAGGATGTGATAGAAAACATAGACATCGGCGGCGTGGCGCTTTTGAGGGCGGCGGCAAAGAACTATAAAGATGTGATGGTGATCTGCGACGCGGCCGATTACGGCGTTGTAATAGAGAGCCTAAAAAACAAATCCGTAAGCGAAGAGCTTAAGCTGACGCTTGCGGCAAAGGCTTTCCGCCATACAGCGTACTACGACTCCTTGATTTCAAACTATCTGACCTATGAAAAATTTCCTTCGCAGGGCTCGATCCCTCTTAAAAAGCTTTCGCATCTCAGATACGGCGAAAATCCGCATCAGGAAGCTGCTTTGTACGGCAACGGGACAGAAAAAAACAAACCAGCGGTAATATCGGCAAAACAGCTTCACGGTAAAGAACTCTCTTATAACAACTATCTCGATTTGGAAGCGGCATGGAGGCTTGTACACGAGTTTAAATCTCCGGCATGCGCGATAATAAAGCACAACAACCCATGCGGATGCGCCGAAGGAACGGGAATAAAAGACGCTTATTTGAAAGCTCTTTCATGCGACCCGGTAAGCGCATACGGCGGCATAATAGCTCTTAATGAAGCCGTTGATGAAGACGCCGCGGCAGAGCTTGCAAAGCTTTTTGTCGAATGCGTCATAGCGCCTGATTACTCGGAGAAAGCATTGGGTATACTTACGCAGAAGAAAAATATAAGGCTTTTGAAACAGTCTACACCTTATAAGCAGCAGAAAAACGAAATCGAATACAGAATGATGACAAGCGGAATGCTTGTTCAGGACAGAGACAATGAGCTCTCGGATAAAACCGGCAGCATGACACTCAGAAAACCCACGGAAGCCGAAAACGAAGCTCTGGACTTTGCATGGAAAGTCTGCAAACACGTCAAATCCAATGCCATAGTGCTCGTAAGAGGCAGGCAGACAGTCGGAGTCGGCGCGGGGCAGATGAGCAGGATAGATTCGCTCGCGATCGCGGCAAAAAAGATGAAAGAAGCAAAGTTCGAAATAAATGAAACGAAGTTTCCGCTTGTTATGGCTTCCGATGCTTTTTTTCCGTTTCCTGACGTAGTCGAAGAGTCCGCAAAGATAGGCGTAACGGCAATAGCGCAGCCCGGAGGCTCAATAAGAGACGACGAGTCGGTAAAGGCTGCTGACGCAAAAAATATGGCCATGATATCAACGGGGATGAGGCATTTTAAACACTGAGCGGCATAAAAGGCAGATTCCGGACAGAAACTTTCCGGTATGACAGACTTTGGGGTTTTTAGAGAGACTAATTTGAAATAAAAAAACACTTGCTGCCGTTAGGTTAATGCAGCATTACAATTTCCTCAAAAGGAAAGAAAATGAAAAAATTGATTGCAGTATTTGTTTTTTTATCTCTTCAAACGCCTATGGTTTTCGCAAGACCCTCAAACGACGGGTTTGGCGGGGGAACCCGCAGAGAAAGCTCAAACCGTGCGGACAATTCTGAAAGAGACCGCAGCGGCAAAAACAGCGGTTTTAATGCGCGCAAAGAAAATGCTTCCGGGACAAATTCCCAACCGAGACAGTCCGCTGCCGCAAAGCCTCAGACTCAATCCGGCACAGCAGCCGCAGCGCGTCCGCAGGTTCGGTCAAACGCGGCGCCTGCGCAAACTCGTTCGGCTTCAGGGCAATATACGCGTCAAATACGCCGTACCCAAAGTGCTCCTGCAGGCCGCGAACCGCGGCAGTATCGGACAAATACGCGTTACGCAGCGCCGGCAACCGTACGTCCCGCCGCGTCAGCGGCTGTAGTCGCAAGACCGGCTGCGCTACCGGCAGGAACAATGTACCGCGTCAGCCGCCCGTCTTACGCAATGCGCCCTATGCATTCGGCGTTTCGCCCGTACTACTACAGGCCGTTTTGGCTGCTCAGGCGTCCGGCTTCTCTATTCTCTTTTTATTTTTTTCCGGCTTATCCTTCTTGGTTTTTCTCATATTCGTATTTCTATCCTTATCCGTATTTTTATTCTTATCCGTTTTTCCCGTCCTATACTGCGTCTTACTCCAATACGTTTTTTGATTACGGCACAGTATATGATTCGGGAAACCGGCAGCAGACAAACGAGGATTACGCCGAGTTGAACGAACTTGCCAAAAAGCAGTATCATTATGAAGCCGAAATGGAATCTTTGGCAGGTATAGCCGTTACGGACGTACAGTTCTATAAAAATCCGTACCCGGTAATTACAATGACCATAACCAACAACACGCAGTATTCCATCACAAACATTAATTTCGAGTGCGCTATAAAAGACGGGGAAACGTCTTTCGGGCAAAGTTTCGGCTATTTGCTGCCGGAAACATTAAGACCCAGGGCAAAAAGAACATATTCGATCGATTTAAGCAGTTACAGAGAGTGGAATATGATAAACCTTTCCACGCGCGCTCAGATGGCGGTATATGTTGACGGCATAACAAACGATCAAGGCACGGCAATTCCGCAGGATATCTT
>WQUP01000124.1 GCA_009782015.1 Endomicrobiia bacterium
GAACTGACACGCAGTGTCACCCTGAAAGGACAAAGTCCTTGAAGGGTCTAGACCTCTAGATCCTTCGTTGAGGACAAAGTCCTCGCCTCAGGATGACACCTTTGGTGTCATTTTGCTCAAACAACCGGATTTGAATAATCCGCGAAAATCCTACGCTCATAGACGCACATAGGGCGGCAACTACTAAGGCAACTGCTATAAAGACAACTGCTAAAGACAACTGCACGTCCTCACCCTTCATTCCTCTACCTGAAAGCTGGAGATGGTAAAAGGAATACAGACTTATTGAGCGTAAGGGGCGATGGAAGAACAGCAGTTTGTCTTCGCTCAGCTTCCCAGCTGCCCAACTTCTCAACTTCAGCAGTTTGTTGTTGCTCAGCTTCCAAGCTCTCCAAACTTCTAAACTTCGGCGCGCATTGCGCGCGCCTGATTTGACTTCTTAAGGCTAAAACGGTATAATCACGGCAGTGTTTTTATAACAATAATATAAGGTTTATAATTTTAGAAGTTCCATAGTTACTTTACCAATACAACAATGCAAAAAGAAACGATTTTAATCCTTATCATACTTTTTCCTATCCTGTTCTCAACTTTTCTGCCGCTCATCGGCGCGCTTTCCGCTAAAGCAAGGAACATTTCCGCGCTGGCCGCGGCGTTAATCACTTTAGCGCTTTGCCTTTTTATCGCTCCGTCCGTTTTTTCGGGACAGATAACGCAATTTTTCTTCCCGTTGCCCATGGGCTTCAATATTGTCTTTAGAGCCGACGCATTCGCTCTTTTCTCCGCCATAGTCTCCGTTTTTGTGAGTTCCGTCATAATTTTTTATTCGTTTGAATACATAAAAGAGCACAAGAACCAGGATGAATACTATTTTATGGTTCTTCTCTTTCTCGGTTCAATGATGGGCATTATTTTCAGCGCCAATCTCATTTTGCTTTACGTTTTCTGGGAGATGACGGCTCTTGCATCGTGGAGGCTCATAGGCTTTTTCAGGAAAGACGATTATGTCAGGCGCGCTAACAAGGCTTTTATGGTTACTGCCGCCGGCGCTTTTTTAATGCTTATAGGATTTATAATGCTTGCCGAACAGGCCGGCACTTTTGATTTTGCGGGAATACGCACGGCAATTCCTGCAGGGACCGCAAATAATCTTGCCGTAATCCTAATTTTGTGCGGAATATTTGCAAAGTCCGCGACCTTTCCGTTTCATACTTGGCTTGCCGATGCCGGCGTTGCGCCTTCGCCGGTTACCGCTCTTCTTCATGCGGCTGTGCTTGTAAAGATAGGCATATACGTTTACGCCAGACTTTTCAACGGCGTCATAATACCTTCGCCGGAAATCAAAACGGTTGTGTTTTTAATAATAGCGGTGAGCGCGTTTGTGTCCGGCGGCGCGGCGCTTATAGAAAAAGACATAAAGAGGATAATAGCTTTTTCAACCGTGAGCCAGTTGGCTTTTATGTTTTTAGGTTTTGCGGCAGGCACTCCCGCGGCTTTTGCCGCTTCAGCGCTTTTTATACTTATGCATTCGACAGCCAAAGCCGGACTGTTTTTAAGCGCCGGAATAATAGAGCATGAAACTCATACGAAAGACATAAACAAAATGGGCGGTCTTGCAAAGATTCTGCCGTTTACGGCAGTCGCTTTTCTTCTGTGCATGATGTCTGTCATAGGCATACCCCCGCTTGGCGGATTTTTCAGCAAGTTTATGCTCATATCTGCAACCGCTTCGGCAGGATACGGAGCCGTGGCTTTTGTGTTTATAGCGGCTGCCACGCTTACTCTATTATATATGGTAAGAATTTACTATAAAGTGTTTCTGGACAGGCCGTACGCGAAAGGCAGCAGCACGCAAGGCGTGCTTAGCATGAGCTTGCAAAACATGCAAAGTTTTTGGAAACCGATGAATTTTAGCGTCAGTTTGCTTGCCGCGGTTTCGCTTATATGCGGCCTCGGTTTCGGCTGGATTTCAAAATTTGCCGAAATCGCCGCTAAACAGATGTTTGGGCTTTAACGGCAATTAATAGTTAACAGTTAATAATTAATAATTATTGAATTTCGGCTGCGCCGAAATCTAATTGATTGGTTTTCGCATAGCGAAAACACCGAAACTATTAATTATTAACTATTCACTATTAACTTTTGATTTCAATAGCAAACATCAGGATAACAGGTTAAATAATGAACATGGTTTTATTTTTGCTGGTTATCATTCCTCTTTTGTGCGCGATAGCGCTTTACTTTGCGCCGCGCAGTCCGGGAAAATTTAAAGAAATTTTCTTTATAGCCGCCGCTTTGTTCAATTTGGCGGCAGTCTGTTTTTATTTCGGGCAGAACGTATTTTATTACAACGATTGGGCAGCGTTTAACTTTTCAATATCGGCCGTTCTGTACGGCTTTAAAGGGCTGCTCTTGGTTGTAGCCGCATTTTTTGCTTTGCTGTCCGCAGTTTTTACACTAAGCAATATGAAAGGCAACCAGAAAGCGCCGATGTTTAAGGCTTCGCTGCTTCTTGCGGTTTCTTTTATAAACGGTGCGCTTATAACTGACAGCCTTCTTCTGATGCTTGCGTTTATAGAAGCTTTGGCCATACCTTTTGTTTTGATGATCCTTTCTTCCAAAGAAAACAGCAAACGTCTTGCGGTAAAATCTTTTGTAATAACGGCCATAGCCGACCTCTTTTTAATGATGGGCATAGCGCTCGTATATGCGCTTTCCGGTTCGCTCAACATATCGGACATATCGCTCAATCTCGGCAGCGTTTCCGGAAAAGCGGCGTTTCTGTTTTTTGCTATTGGCGCCGCAGGCAAGCTCGGCGTGATGCCTTTTCACAGCTGGATGTCTGAAGCCGGAGAAAAGACGCCGGTAGCGTTTATGGTGTTTATGGCTACGGCCGCGGAAAAAATTCTCGGCGTTTATCTTCTGTATGTAGCGATAAAGATTTTCAACGTTGTTCCGTCTTGTTCGGTTTTTACCGGTTCCATTATGGCTGTCGCGGCAATCAGCGCCGTTCTTTCAGCGCTTATGGCAAACAGCCGCAATACTTTTAAAGGCATGCTTGTCTATACAAGCGTCAGCCAGGGAAGTTTCATTATGCTTGCGATGCTTACGGCGGTTCCTGTCGCGATTGCCGGCGCGGTTTTGCATCTTTTGGCCCATACGGCGTATAAGTCGTGCATGTTTTTTGCGGCCGGCATAATGGATGAAACAAAATCGAAAACCATAGCTTATGCTAAGAATCCTTACATATTTTCAGGTTTCATATTTGCGCTGGCGTCTTTCATAGGCGTTCCTCTTTTTGCGGCGTTTTACTCCAAAGAGATGATATACGCAGGCTCGCTGCAAGCGGGCGCCGCATGGTGCGTTGTCATGCTTGTCGTAACCTTTTTTAATTCAAGCGCGGCGTTGAACTGGTTTGCAAAAATATTTTTCACAAAAGAAGGCGAGACGATCGCATATCCCGTGGCTTCTATGATTGCAACTATCTCGACCGCGGCGCTCTGTCTTCTTCTGGGAGTTTTCAGCGGCATACCTTTAAAGATAATCGGTTTGCAGATACGTTTTGAGCAGGAACATTCAGGCCTTCTTCTAGTGATTGTGTCCTCGGCGCTGCTTGTTGTTGTCCTGGTAAATTTTATAACGGGTTTTGCAAAGTACGGCAACGGCTTAGGGTTTGTCTCGGGTCTGCTTTCCGTTTTCGGCATAAACAAGTTTGACGCAAAGAAAAAATTAGATCCGTACAATGTCGGTATGCGGGCGTACCGGCTCTATTCGAAAGGAGCGTTCGATTTTGACCGCGGGCTCAACTGGATATACGATTCGCTGTTCGTAAACGCCGCGCTTAAATGTTCGCATGCGGTGAAAACGTTTCACAACGGCAGCATGTCGCGCTATATAATGTTGGCGCTGGCGGGAATAGCCGTGATAGTTTTGTTTTTTATACGGTAGTTTTTGAACGGCGGAAGATTAGATGGTTAGAAGGTTGGAAGATTAGAAAAGGCTAAACAAGCCGTTGAAAATCCTCTAATCCTCCAATCCTCTAACCCTCTAAAAAGGTGATAAATAAAAAAGATGACGATTTCTCTGATTTTCGTTCCCATTATTTTGATAATACTGCTGAATGTCCCGAGGCTTTCGGGGCGGTTTGCTTTTGTTGTTGCTGCGGCTTACTTTGCGTGGCAGCTGCTGAGCGTTTTTTTTCCAAACCTCGGCTCAGCCCAGTTCGCCGGCGTCATAAACAATCTGTTTACGCTCGACATTTCCGGAGACGGCATAGCTAAAATAATGATAATTTCCTCGTCAATAGTCGGCTTGGCCTCTCTTGTCGTGTCAAGGGCTTTTGCGAAGTACGACTCCAGGCTTTTCTCGCTTTCAAATCTTATGCTTTTGGCTGCAGCCGGCATAAACGGTCTCGTTTTTTCAAAAGACCTTTTTACGATGTACGTTTTCATAGAAGTAATAGCCGTCGCTTCATATATAATGATAGCGCTCGACAAAAAAACGAACGCCCTTGAAGGCGGCTTTAAATACCTTATGATTTCCTCAATAGCCACGGTTATGATGCTGTTTTCCGTCGCGCTCTTTTTCCTTTGCGCCGGAGGCACAGACTTTGCGACGATATCTTCCGCTTTGAGAGATTCGGGCGGAAACTATATAGTGCTTGCGGCCGTGATGCTTTTCCTGTGCGGCCTTTTGATAAAAGGCGGACTTATACCTTTCCACGCGTGGCTTCCCGGAGCTTACGCCGAAGCGCCTGCCGGAGTTTCCGTATTTCTCGGCGGAATTATAACCAAGACTACCGGCATATTTACACTTATAAGATTTTTTTACTCGGTTACCGGCTTTAACGAAAATATAAAAACAGTTTTGCTTGCAGTCGGTGCGCTATCCATTTTGGCCGGAGCGGTTGCCGCGGTGACGCAGAAAGATTTTAAAAGAGTGCTTGCTTATTCGAGCATCAGCCAG
>WQUP01000125.1 GCA_009782015.1 Endomicrobiia bacterium
CGCTATGGTTTTTGCGGCAAATCCGGAACTCGCAAAATGAGATAAAGGATTTAAAGGTATTTTGCTCAAACAACCGGATTTGAATAATCCGCAAAAACCCTACGCTCATAGACGCGCATAATGCGGCAACTTCAACAGCTAAACTGCCACGACATACTGCAACAACTGTATCATTCAGAGGAGACTAAGCGGGAAAGTCAGGTTTCAATAAAGTCCACGGCAATAACATGAGAAAACCCTCTCCTGCGCAGCAGGGAGGGTTTTCTCATGGGAACGATGAATTTCAATACTCAAGCCCTTGGTAAATCGGGAAAGCTTTGCAGAGCGCGGTCATTTCGGATTTTACTTCGTTTATAACTTTTTCGTCGTTAATATTTTTCAGCACTTTTACTATAGCTTCTCCGATTTTTATCATTTCGGATTCTTTCATTCCCCTTGTGGTTACGGCAGGCGCGCCGATTCTGATGCCTGAAGTTATTGTCGGTTTTTCAGGATCGTAAGGTATGCCGTTTTTATTCAGGGTTATTCCGGCTTTTTCGAGTATTTCCTGTGCGTCTTTGCCCTTTACGTTAAGAGGTCTTAAATCCACCAGAAATACATGCGAGTCGGTTCCGCCGGAAATGATTCTTAAGCCGCCTTTAACAAGCGTTTCCGCGATTTTTTTTGTGTTTATCATAACCTGTTTCTGATACTCTTTGAACGCCGGCTGCAAAGCTTCGCCGAAAGCAACGGCTTTTGCAGCTATGACGTGCATCAACGGTCCGCCCTGTTCTCCCGGAAAAACCGCGGAATTTATTTTTTTTGCCAATTCTTCGCTGTTTGTCAGAATCAAACCGCCGCGGGGCCCGCGGAGAGTTTTGTGGGTTGTCGTGGTGACTATATCGGCATACTCCATCGGCGACGGATAAAGTCCGGCAGCAATAAGACCGGCATAGTGGGCCATATCCGACATGTGATATGCTCCGACGCTTTTGGCAATCTCGCCGATTCTTTTCCAATCCCATATTCTCGAATAAGCGCTGGCGCCGCTTATAATAAGTTTCGGCTTATGCTCTTTTGCAAGCCTCTCCATTTCATCGTAGTCAACATATTCGGTTTTAGGGTCAACATTGTAAGCGACTATATTAAACCACTTGCCTGAAACGTTGAAAGGATTTCCGTGCGTGAGATGCCCGCCGTGCGAAAGGTTGAGACCCATTACCGTGTCGCCGGGTTTTAAAAGCGCAAGAAGCACTGCAAAGTTTGCCTGCGCGCCGGAATGCGGCTGGACGTTTGCGAATTTCGCGTTGAAGAGCTGTTTGGCTCTCTCTATAGCCGTGGTTTCAGCCATATCGACTATTTCACAGCCGCCGTAATATCTTTTTCCCGGATAACCTTCGGCGTATTTATTGGTAAGGCACGAACCCTGCGCTTCCATCACCGCGCGCGAAGTTATATTTTCCGAAGCGATAAGCTCTATCGTGTCCCTCTGTCTTTTGAGTTCTTTTGACAAAATATCATGCATCTCCGGATCGGTTCTTTTTAAGTTTTCCATTTCATACTCCTTTTTTTTTAACGGCAGAGTGAAGAGTGGGGAGTGAGGAGTGAAGATACGACAACTGCGCTGGATTGCTTCTTCGGAGCTTTGCTCCTCATCGCAATGACGGCAAAAATCTCTGCCGTATCTTCACTCTCCACTCCTCACTCTTCACTCTGTCTTATTTCAGCGCCGGCGTTCCGTAAATCGGCGGATTGTCCGGCTTGTCCATTTTTATGAGCAGCGGCATAGAAAAGTCAACGCCCATAAGCAGCGCCTCGCCTTCGCCGAGAGCCGGTAAAAATAATAACATATTTTTCCCTGCGGAAGAAACGGCGTTTTCTATTACTTTTTTGTCGCGCTCGTTTATGAGCCTGTGCGCTATAAATGTGCCTATCTGGCTGAGCGTGCCTTCGGGGATGTCTCTGGGCATCTGGGTGGCTATGCACAAAAACAGGCCGTACTTTCTGCACTCTTTGGCTATAAGGTCAAATGAGTCGAGCGGCAAACTGTCGGCTATTTCGTCCGTAACGTTTTTGTTCATAAACTGATGCGCTTCGTCAACGACAAGAATAACCGGCGAATCCCTGAAATCTTTGTTTCTGGCTTTATTTAAAAGGTACGAGCCCACGGCATTCGCAGTAATTTCCTTTGCAGAAAATAACGATGACACATATTCGAGATTTATCCTCAATATGCCCCCGCCGGCTCCGGCGGTAAATTTTTCTACGGCGTCTATTACGGAAATATGGGTTTGCGGAACATTTTTAAAGCCGAAAAGTTTATTGAACACATCCGTGTTTATTAAATTAACCACTCTGTTTACGAGCGAAGCCTGCTGATCGTAAAGTTTTACGTCAGCCGCGCCCCAGCCTTCCGGGAAATACGACACGCACTCCTCTTTTATCTGCGGCACGAGAAAGTTTATGTCAAAGTTGCAGGTATTGTCTTCTATTTCTTTTATGTGTTTTTCGTAGATCTCATTGTACTCTTTGCGCTGCATGTAAGCTTTTTTGTATGTGCCGGTTTTTCCGGACAAACGCACTATTTTAAGCGAACGCACGGCTTCTAAAAGAATAGAGCGCTGCGACTCTCCGCCGGGTCTTAGCAAAATAAATAAGTCCGATATGGAAAGTTTTTGGTACGGAAAGTAAGAGTCTTCGCCCAAAACTATCGTTTTAGATTTAATTGCTCCATATTCTCCCGTAGCGTCGAACAGAATAATTTTATTATCGGTTTTTGACAACACCGCTTCCATAATCTTTGAAACGGTCCAGCTTTTTCCGCCGCCGGTTGTTCCCACTACCGCGCAGTGCCTTTGAAATAAAGCGTTGAGCGAAACATTGCATATTGCCTCGGAAGAAACCAGCCTGCCAAGCTGCGCGAAAGCTTCGCTTTCTTTCTCTTTACTGCCGAACCTGCGTATATACTTTTCCACCTGTTCCCGCTCGCAGCCGTAAACTTTTGCGCCAACAGCGGGATATGCAAAAACCGTTTTTTGCGCTTTATCGGGGTTGGCAACATTAAAAACCAAAAGAAGCTCGGCCTTTGCCGTAACCGAAAATTCATCCTGCGGGCTGCCTCCGCCGGCAAGATTCATTTCCGTAAGGCGCGCCAAAAAGCCGTTTTCCGCGCCTTCAATAATTATAAAATCGCCGACGCTGCCGCCGTTTTTCGCCGCGCGGCATTTTTCTAAAGCCTTAGACGAAGGAATAGATATCCCCGCATACTGCGGCGTAATTTCGGTTACAAAACCCAGAAATGATTCGCTGTCAAAAATTTTCATTTCGTTCCTATGTAAGAAGCTGGGAAGTTGGGCAGCTGAGAAGCTGAGCGAAAACAAAGACGCTATTCGTTGTTGCTCAACTTCCCAACTTCTCAGCTTCTCAACTTCTGCCGTTTATATAAGTTTCAAAATCTCGTTCGTATCCAAACAGCCTTTGCGGATTATCATGTACGGAAACTTCACCATATCTATCACGGTCGATTCGAAAGAAAAGCGGCATTCGCCGCCGTCAACCAAAATATCGGCTTTGCCGTCAAAAGATAAAACTTCAACAAATTTCTTTGCGCTTTTTTTTCCGGAAACATTTACCGATGTGGTAAAAAGAGGTCTGTTGACCTCTTTTAACAGCTGAAGCATAAACTCGTGCTCCGGAATCCTGACGCCCAAATCGCTTCTGCCGCCGGACAAAATCTTGCCAAGCTCCGTTGTCGGAAAAATCAGCGTAAGCTGCCCCGGCCAAAACTTTTTTGCTATTTTCAGCGCTTTATCCGGAATATCAACAAGCGCGCGCACGCTTTCGATGTCCGGCGTCATAACAATAAGAGGCTTCTTATAACTTCTGCCTTTCAGCTGATAAATCGTTTTCCACGCCTGCACGTTAAAAGCATCCGCCGCAAAACCGTAAACGGTTTCCGTTGGAACTACCGCCACGCCTCCCGCTTTTATAACTTCCGCCGCCTTCTTGTGCGCATTTTTGTCTTTATGAGAAATTTTTAGTGTTTTATTCATATATAGCCAATGACAGCAAAGGCAACCCCTCACCCTGCCCTCTCCCGCAAGGGGCGAGGGAAACAACATTGCCGTATCTTCACTTTTCACTCTCCACTCTTCACTTTGCCGTTAAGAGCGGTAATCGCCGTTAATCTTCACATAATCGTAAGAAAAATCGCATGTATAATATTTGCTTGCGGCCTTGCCGCTTTTTAAATCAACGACAACCTTTACTTCTTTTTTTAGCAGCGCTTTTTTTGCTTTGCTTTCAGAGAAATTGAGCGCCATGCCGTTTTTGCATGTCTGTACGCCGCCGAAATAAACGTCGGTTTTCATGGGATCGAATTTTACGCCGGCGCGGCCTGCGGCGGCCATAACTCTGCCCCAGTTTGCGTCAGCTCCGAAAAGAGCTGTTTTAAACAGCGGAGAAGTGGCTATGGTTGAGGCTATCATTTTTGCGTCGGAAACACTTTTGGCGTTGCGCACTTCTATTTCTATAAACTTTGTCGCGCCTTCGCCGTCTTTTGCTATCTGCTTGGCAAGTGACAATGTCACTTTATTTAAGGCTTCAGCAAACTTTTTCATGTCCGAAGGCGAAAGCCTGCCGGTATTGCTTTGGCCATTGGCCAGAATTATTAAAGTGTCGTTTGTGGAAGTGTCGCCGTCAACGCTTACGCAGTTGTAGGACTGGTCTGCGGCGTTTTCCAAAAGCTTTTGAAGACTCTTTGAGTCTATTTTCGCGTCAGTAAGTATGAAAGAAAGCATAGTTGCGTGAAGTCCCTGAAGATTCGGATGTATCATTCCCGCACCTTTAACACAGCCCCAGATTTTTACCGCTCCTTGAGCGGTTTTTATTTTTTCGGAAGCGATCTTGATGTGAGTGTCAGTAGTCATAACCGCCAAAACTGCATCTTGGCCGTTTTTATAAGAGGTGCCGACGGC
>WQUP01000126.1 GCA_009782015.1 Endomicrobiia bacterium
ATATTCCTGCCGATTTAATATTTCCCAGACACTGCGTTGAGACGAAAAAATAATCTATTCTCCAGCCCACGTTTCTCTCTCTTGCCGCAGTCTTGTAATCCCACCACGTATAGTTTTCAGGTTTTGAGTTAAAATGCCTGAAAGTATCCGTAAAACCGGCTGCCACGAGAGCGTCGAGTTTCGCTCTTTCTTCCGGCATAAATCCGGAAACGTCTTCGTTGGCTTTCGGGCGCGCCAGATCTATCTCTTTATGCGCCGTGTTGAAATCGCCGCATATTATAACTTCTTTATTTTTTATTTTTTTGACGTAAGCGGTGAAGTAATCGTAAAAATCAAGCTTATACTTCAGCCTCTCTTCCGACATCCCGCCGTTGGGGAAGTAAACGTTAAAAAGAACAAATGAGTCATATTCAAGCCGGAGCACTCTTCCTTCTTCGTCAAACTTTTTATTTTCTATGCTGTTGCTTACCGATTTCGGCGGGATCTTTGACCATACCGCCACGCCGCTGTAGCCTTTTTTGGCAAAAGAAGAAGAGCAGAAAAAGTTGTAGCCGCCTATATCTTTTAAATCTTTCGGAAACTGCGCTTCCTCGGCTTTCGTTTCCTGAACGCACACTATATCCGCACCGGTTTTCTTAAACCAGTCAAGAAACCCCTTTTTATGCACGGCTCTTATGCCGTTGACGTTCCAGGAAAACAGTTTCATAAAAAACCTCAAAGACAGTTAATAATTAATAGTGAATAGTTAATAGTTAACGACAAACAATAATAAATGTTGCGGCGAAGCCGCTCCAAAATTATTAACTATTCACTATTAACTATTAATTGTTTTAACGCTTTTTCCGCTTCTTTTAAATTCGTTTCGACTTGCGAAATGCTTTCCGTATCTCCCGCGTCTTTGTACAGAGCGAGGGATTGGGAAAATATTTCTATCGACTTTTTTATTGCAGCCGCGTCTTTATTTGCGTCGGCAATCGAAAAAACGCACATGGCGAGATTGTTTTTGGTTTTGGCAAGCAGTTTCTTGTTGCCGGGATTTATCTTTTTTAAAGCTTTTTCGTACTCGGCTGAGGCGGACTCAAAATTTCCGCCGGCAGCGTATTTCTCGGCTTTGGATATGCTCCATGCCGCTGAAATTCTGCCGGCGGAATTATTTACGGCGACTATAATGTCTCCCAAAACTCCGGAGATTGCAAGGCCTGCTATGAAGCCTACTATAATAGTCGCAACGGGTTTCATCTTTGCGAATTTACACTTTAAGGTTTATAAACGGAAACCATTTGTAAATTACAGAGTTGCCGAGATAATTCACAAGGCCTATCTGCAGCGCAAAAGAGTCCGCGCTTTCGGCATAGTTGATAAAACCAAGCGAAATCCCTTTGAGGCTTTTGGAATAGTTTATGAAACCGAACTGCAATCCGGTAAAACCATCCTGATAGTTGACGCAGCCCCACTGCAAACCGGTCACGCTGCCGGAGTTGTAGTTGACAAAACCGCTCTGGATACCGGTTAATTTTCCGCCGACCTGGTTTACAATAGCAGACTGCCATGCGAGCGGAGCATTTTCCGTTTTTGACCAGATGAAGTTCCACTGCAAACCGGTTACGCTCTGAAGATTGTTGCCGATACCGATTTCAAGGCCGGTTACGGAATCATTGACGGGAATAGCGATCTTGTCCCACAACGATAACTGAATCGGGGTTGATGCCATCGCAACTCCCGAGAACAACACTGCAACTGCCAAAGCCAACAGTACTTTCTTCATTTACTTCCTCCTTTTTTTAACGGCAGAGTGGAGATTGAAGAGTGGAGAGTGGAGATAAGACAAATTTTTTGCCGTATCTTCACTCCTCACTCTCAACTCTTCACTCTATCCTTTTAGAAAACTTACAACGTCTGTTTTCAACGCTTCAAATCCGTTTCTTTTTTTTGCGCTTACCGCAAACACTTCCGCTTCTTTTACGCCGAAAAATCCGGCGGCTTTTGCGCGCAGCTGATCCGCGGTGATTTCTTTCGGGAGCTTGTCGCACTTATTTGCGACTATTTTAAAGTTTACGCCGGACTCTCTCAGCCACACGACCATATCTTCGTCAAGTTCGGTGGGCCCGACAAAAGCGTCGATTATCACATACACCGTTTTTCTGCCTCTGCCGCCGAGTATGCAGTTTTCAATCATTTCGCGCCAAAGCTTTTTCTCTTCCGGGCTGACTCTAGCAAATCCGTATCCGGGCAAATCTATAAGCCATCTGCCTTTTGAAACGCTGTAAACATTTATGCTGCGGGTTCTTCCGGGAGTTTTTGACGCGCGCGCAAGATTTTTTCTGCCGCACAAAGCGTTTATCACGCTGCTTTTTCCGACGTTAGACCTTCCGGAAAAGATAACTTCCGAAATGCTTTCCGGCAAAGATTTTGCGTCGGACACAGCCCTGAAAAAAACGGCTTTTTCAAGCATCAGTTTTTCATTCTCGCAAGAAGCCTGAGAATTTCAATGTAAAGCCACACGAGCGTTACCATAAGAGCAAAAGCGCCGTACCACTCCATATATTTCGGCGCTCCGTCGCGCGCGCCGCTTTCTATCAAATCAAAATCTATGACAAGATTGAAAGCCGCTATCACGACAATAAGCAAATTTATTCCTATTGCCAGCCAAGAAGAATTATGAATGGAAAGAATCCGCATTCCCTGTCCTAAAAAAACTGTCATTAACAGATCTGCTATATAAACCAGCAATATCGCCAAAGTCGAAAGAATTACTACTTTTTTAAACATTGGCGTAGCCCTTATGATGCCGGTTTTGTAAGCGGCAAGCATGCATATTAAAACGCTGATTGTAAGAAGCACTGCGTTTAGCACTATTCCGGGGTACGATTTTTCAAATATCAGCGATATGGATGCGAGCGCTACTCCCTGAGCCATGGCATATACGGGAGAGAGAAACGGACATGCGGTTTTCTTGAAAATGCAAATCATCGCTAGAATAAATCCGCCGATTATGGCGGGCCATACAAAAGGCATAAACATCTGAGGATGCGTCCAAGTGAAAAAGGCCGCCGCCGCAAAGAACGCCCACAAAATTATGCTTTTGTTGACCGTTCCAGAAACCGTCATGCTCCCGCCGGACGAAACTGCGGACGACGACGCTTCAAAAACGCTTTCTTTCAAAAGAGGATTGCTCATTTATTGCCTCCCGAAATATTTATTTTATCGTACGCGTCTTTCAGGGCTTTCTTTTGCCCGGAAAAAGACAACAGCTGCATGGCTTTATCGGCGTTTACCCATTTCACGCCGGCTATCTCATCATTGTAACGAACTGCTCCGTCGGAAACCGCTTCCGCGAGAAAATAAACGGAATGTTTTTCGGCTATCCTGCCTTTAGTCTCCGGCAAAGTCCCGTCAATTATGTAAACCTCTTCGTGCTTAAATCCGTCCACAAAATTTACCCGTCTTATTCCCGTCTCTTCGTATATTTCCCTTGATGCCGTCTCAAGTTCCGTCTCTCCGTTTTCCACATGCCCTTTCGGAAACCCCCATCTTTCGTTTCTCCCTGACAACACAAGCAGAAAAAGAGGTTCTCCTTCATGGATTTTGTAAACGACCGCTCCATAAGAAAATTCTTTAAGCATTTTTCGCGCCCCTATCATCGTGATGTAATGTGTACTGCTAAAGATTAAACCGATTCCGTTTTAAGCCTTTCAGAAATTCGCAGCCGCGCGGCGCGGCAAGTGTCAAGGACACAAGCGTCAAGGACACAAGCGTCAAGGACGCAAGTGTCAAGGACGCAAGTGTCAAGGACACAAGTGTCAAGGACACAAGCATCAAGGATGCAAGCGTCATCTCTGAAATATGTTGAACGAAAAGCCCAAGCCGATATAGAACATACTTTCTATATCATGCGGCCAGCTGTGCGCCGGAAGGCGCGGCAGCGGAGGAACCCTCGACCTGTCAAAAAATAACGTATATCCCAGCTCCGTGGTAAACCACGGCCCTGTTTTTAAAAACAGCCTGTTATCCCATCTCAAATCTTCGCCGAATCCGAAACTTTCAAAAAATCTGGCCTGAGACATAAATTTTGCCGCTTTGTTGAACGTAAGATTGTAATCCATAATCGCCTCGGCGCCGGATTCCCTTTTATTTCCGTTAACGGAATCGTCAACCTGTCTGAGCGCGGCTCCGGTTCTTATTCTTAAAGTATTGATGGCGTTTTGAAATATCGTAAAGTTCAAACCTGCGGACTCCATATAAGTTACGGGATCCCAAAATTTATTATTCTGGGAGAGAACGTAAAAAGACGCGTACGGCTGAAGGTATCTGTAAACTCTGTACATCCACACGGTATTAAACTCTATCATGTCCAGGCTCACCGAGTGGGAGTTTCTCGCCTCGGTTTCTCCGTAATACTCTTTAAAGGTCGTGAACCAGTTCGTATTCGGAGATATTCTCTCGGCGGACAAGTCGAGCTTTGCCTGCCATGACCTGCTGTACGTCTCGGCTCCGGCCCAGTTGTCGCTTATAGCGCTCTGGCTGTAATTCCACACAAAAATTCCTGACGTTTTCCATTTTGACGCCGCGCTCGCCGGCGCGGTGCTTGTCTGCGCCGCAGCTTCCGCAGCGTCAATCTTCTTCATAGCATCGTCAATGGTTTGCGCATAAGAATACCCTGCGCACGATAACAACACAAATGTCAAAAACAAAAATGTTTTCTTCATCTTTCTCCTCGCACCTCTCTTTTTTTTATCGGCTTTTACAAGCTCGGGACATATTTTATCTATTTAAACGGCAAGTAACAAGCGGCAAATAATAAGTAATAAGTAACAAGTAATAAGTTAAAAGCAAAAAAGCCTTTTGCCATTGACGTACTTATTACTTTTTGAGTGTCTCTAAAAACCACCAAAGTCTGTCATACCGGGAAG
>WQUP01000127.1 GCA_009782015.1 Endomicrobiia bacterium
TCTCTCGTCGGGCTGCGTAAAACCTGCGCTTAAACGGTGCGTTCCCTTTATGTCATAAATATTTCCGTTATCGTCGTATCTTGACAAAGCGTTTTTGCCAAGACGTATGCGGACTTCTTTTTCTTCTCCTGCCTTGAGAACAACGCTTTGCACGCCGCAGAGGTTGCGTATCTCTTTCTGCCCCGGGGATGTCACATAAACCTGAAGCGTTTCACGCGCTTCGATATTGCCGATATTTTTAACTTTTACGCTGCAGTACTCCCGTTTGGCTTTTAAGCCGCTCAGTTCAAACTTTGAATATCCCAGCCCGAAGCCGAAAGGATACAGCGGTTCGCCTTTAAAATATCTGTAAGTGCGCCCCTGCATATTGTAATCTTCAAACGCCGGGATATCTTTGATATCTTTATAAAAAGTGACGGGAAGTTTTGCCGACGGGCTGAATTTGCCGAATATTGCCTCGGCAACCGCAAGGCCGCCGAGCGCTCCGGGATAAAATACCTGCAGCACAGCGTCGGCATTTTTATCGGCGAAAGTTAAATTTAAAGCGCTTCCGGATATTACTGCAACTATTACGGGTTTTCCGGCTGAAGCCTCAATAACGGTTTTTAAAAGCCTTTGCTGCGTCATCGGAAGTTCCAAATCTTTCTTATCGCCTCTTGCAAGCCTCTTATCTGGCGTTTCATCTTCTTCGCCTTCAATGTCGGCGTCAAGCCCCAGACAAACAATATTAATATCGCTTATCGAAGCTACGGCGGAAGCTTCGGCCAAACGGTCATCGTCAAGAACAAGCTCTTCTTTCGCATCTTTGAACAAATGCGAGCCTTCCGCATACAAAACCCTGAAATTATTTTTTTCCGCAATCCTGCGTACGCCGTCTAAAACCGTTATATACTCGCTTGCCGTGCCGTTATAATTTCCTTCCAGCGCGCGCCTGCTGTCCGCATTCGGCCCGATTACGCCGATTGTTTTAATTTTATCCGCTTTCACCGGAAGAACGCCGTTATTTTTAAGAAGGAGTATCGTTCTTCTCGCAACTTCCAAATTAAACTTTTTGTGTTCCGGCGAATCTACTATTTCATACGGAATCGAATTATATGCATGTTTATCTTCTGTTCCCGTAATGCCTAGGCGCATACGGATTGCTAAAAGATTCTCAACCGCCTCATTTATTCTTTCTTCTTTTATCGCTCCGCTTTTAACTCCGTCGGCGGCAAAGGCGAAAATGTGTCCCGCTTCCAAATCGCAGCCGTTATTGACTGCCAAAGCTACGGACTCTTTGGCGTCTTTAGCCGCTTTGTGATTTTCGTGAATATTATTTATCGCATTGTAATCCGAAACGACATATCCGCCAAATTTCCATTTGTCTCTGAGAATATCTTTTAAAAGAAATTTAGAAGCGCAGCAAGGCTCGCCGTAAAGACGGTTATATGCTCCCATCACGCCTGCGACGCCGGCTTCTTTGACGGAATATTCAAAAGCCGGCAAATAAGTGTTCCATAAATCATATTTATCCGGCGCCGCGTTAAAATGATGTCTGTCATTTTCAGGGCCGGAATGAACGGCAAAATGTTTTACGCACGCGGCGGTTTTAAGATTCTCTTTATCTTCTCCCTGAAGTCCGCGTATAAAAGAATATGCGATTACGGAAGTCAGGTACGGGTCTTCACCGTAAGTTTCATGTCCGCGCCCCCAGCGCGGGTCTCGGAAAATATTTATATTAGGAGACCAAAAAGTTATGCCTTTGCACGCGTCATAGTCGCCGTATTTTTGGTAAGCGTTAAATTTTGCTCTGCCTTCGGTGGAAATTATTTCTGCGGTTTTTTCGATAAGTTCGGGGTCAAATGACGCGGCCATGGCTATTGCCTGTGGAAAAACGGTCGCCGTGCCGGAACGCGCGACTCCGTGCAATGCCTCGTTCCACCAGTTGTAAGCCGCAATGCCAAGCCTCTTAATCTCTGCGGAGCAATGCACAAGCTGGGACGTTTTTTCGTCAAGCGTCATCTTTGAAACGAGTTCTTCGGATTTTTTTTTGAAATCCGTCATTGCATTATCACAAATTTTATCTTTCTTGTTTCAAGCGGTACGGCGTCAAAACCTTCCGCGGTCTTGATATAAGCCAGAGTTACCGCCTCCGAACCCCTGGCTCCAAGCGTCGCGCGGAAAGTCAGTATTTGTTTGCCTTGCATATTCGTAGTCATATTTCCCTTTGGATAATTAAAACTACTATCCATTATGGTAACGTTGCGCATGGTTGACGTGACTACCCACGAGTAACCCGAAGCCGGATTTGCGGCCGGCAGCTCCACGTTAACGTTTTCCGCAAGCCCGATTTTATAAACCGCGTCGTAATCCGCATCGTCATTCGCCGCACACGAAAACAGAAAGACAAGCGAAGCGATTGCAAAGACGTACTTTCTCATCAAATATCTCCTAATTGTTCCGGCTGCGTTTTCCATTTGCGGTGAAACCAAAACCACTGCTCCGGATTTTCGCGCACAGCGTCTTCAAGCATTTTTGAGTACTGTAAATTTATATTTTTTATGTCTTCTTCCTCATTTCCGGTGCGCTCCACGCGTATTTCGCTCACTTTCATTTTCATGGTTCCGTCGGACTGCCTGACGCCGAAAGCCGTAATAACGGGACAGCCGTATTTTACGGCAAAAAGCGCGGCGCCCTTGGGAGTAGAAGCCGGCCTTGAGAAAAACGGAACAAAAACGCCTTGCTTTCCGGCGTCCTGATCGGCTAAAATCGCCACAAACTCGTTATTTTTCAAAGCTTTCGCAACGCCGCGGAACAGCTGTCCGGCGTTGTCTTTATAAATCGTATTAAAACCCTGCTTTGTCCTTATATCGTTCATCATCTTATCGACTAAATCGTTCGACTGTTTTGCGACGATTACGGACATCGGATATCTTTTTGAAAAAGAAAGAGCAGTAAGTTCCCAGTTTCCGAAATGCGCCGACAGCAAAATCGTGCCTTTGCCCTGCGCGTAAACTTTTTCAATCAGTTCCTTGTTGTCGTAAATCATCATCTCTTTAAGCTGTTCGCCGGACATCTTCGGAAAAAACATAATATCTACAACCGTCTGAACGAAATTGATATATATATTTTTCGTAATTTTCTTTATTTCTTCAAGGCTTTTTTCGGGAAAAGAAAGGGCCAGCATCGCAATTATATGTTTTTTTCTCACCGGCACGATATAGTAAGCTGAAACCGCTATGAATTTGCCGATTTTATGCGCAAGAGTCCGCGGAAAAAGATACACAAAGAACATCGCGGCTCTAAGCGCGTAATACTCGGCGTAGTTTTGGAGTTTGGTTCTTTTGGACATGGTATCCTTTAACGGCGATGCAGGGAGGCGGTGATGCGGAGATGCGTGGCAAAGACAACAACTATAAAGCCGTTACTCTGCCTCTCTGCATCCCTGCGTCTCTGCATCGCCGTTACATAAATCTTTTTGCAAGAAAACTTTTTTCCAAATCTATGGCTTTGTGCGGGCATACCTCGTGGCAGCAAAAACAGCTTATGCACTTTTTATGATCCACGCTCGGCTGTTTTTCGCCGTTTATTTTATCGATAGCTTTCTCGGGACACGATTTGACGCACAGCATGCAGGAAACGCATCTATCCTTGCTTATCGACGGCTTTATCCATAAGAAACCGCCTAAAATTTTTATTACGAAACCAGGCACCATATACAAAGCTTTTGTCGAAGGAAATTTGAAGTTTGCGGTATCAAACTCCGAAGGCTTTGCGCCCAACGCTTCTATCTGCGAAAAACTTTCTTTTGTTATGCCGAGCTTTTGCAACGTAAAATTGCCTTTAATATCTCCGCCCAATATGTTAAGCAGATACAGATCAAGCAGCGCGGCGTCGGAACTTGCGGCAATCATATCCGTCTTTCTCACGTCTCCGCCGCTCGGGCCGCTGCCTTCCATTGCCAAAATGCCGTCTAATACGGTAAGACGGATTTTAGGTTTAAGATATTTATAGATATTTGCAATCAGCGCGCCGAACTGGTCCGGCTTCGGAGCCATTTTGTGATACTCCACTTTTATAAGCCCGGGCACGCAGCCGTAAAAATTTTTTACGCCGGCTGTAAAAGTCATAAAGCTGTGAGTCTTAAGCTTTGGCACGTTTATTATGCCGTCGCAGTTTAAGACCGCGTTTGAAATGTGAACTTTTTTTACATTTGAATCGCCGATGTCGATATCCTGCGATCCTGCGGCTTCAAAATTTACAAGCTGAACTTTTTCTTCTTCGCAGACTTTTGCCATGCCGGTCTTAGTCCACAGAAGCTGCAAACCGTCCCTTTCCTTGTACGCGCCTCCGGGACTGTCTCCGACTAAAGGCACGGCTCCGGCTTCTTTGACGAGCCTTATGACCGCACGAATGACTTCGGGATGCGTTGTTACGGCTTCATCGGGAACTCTGTCCGTCAAAAGATTGGGCTTTATAAGAATTTTTTCGCCTTTTTTTACAAAAGCGGAAATGCCGCCAAGAAGGTCAACGGCTTCTTTGACGGCATTTAACGATTTATTGTAATCTTCGCATTTTATAAGGCTTACTTTAGTCATTTGAGGCCCCCGGCAATAGCTAAGTTAATAGTTAATAGTGAATAATTAATAGTTTTGGAGCGGCTTCGCCGCTAACTATTAATTATTCACTATTAACTATTACTTGCCGTTAACTCTTCTTCTTGTTTATTCATTCTCACGGATATTATTTTTGATACGCCGTGCTCTTCCATGGTCACGCCGTAAAGTATGTCGGACATTTCCATGGTGCGCTTATTGTGAGTGACCACGAGAAACTGCGTCTTGGCCGCAAACTCTTTTACCATCGCAATGTATCTGCCGACATTTGCGTCGTCAAGCGGCGCATCGACTTCGTCGAGAATGCAAAAAGG
>WQUP01000128.1 GCA_009782015.1 Endomicrobiia bacterium
GTCATTGCGAGCTGAAAACGAAGTTTTCGGCGCGGCAATCTAGGCAATCAATCTGTAGTTTCTGTCAGTTTTCTGGATTGCCGCGTCAGAGAACGTTGTTCTCTTCCTCGATGACAAATAAAATAAAAGGGATATAAAGTGGACTTTTCTAACGGGAAAATATCATCTGCCGGACACGATACAATTGAAATTCCGGTTGTTAACAGAAAAATAATTCTTGGAGTGTATCAGATAGTTATAATATTGTCTATTTTGTTGATCTTTTCTTTTTCCGATTTTATAATAGCAATGCTGCCTCAATCTAAGCTCATCGCGGTTTTGCTGATTCCATTTCTTGTGGCATCTGTAGTCGGCTTATTGTTTTGCGTCAAACAAATAATATTTTCATTCAGCAAAAATAAAGTCATGTTGGAATTCGATAATGAAAAATTTATATTTAACGGAGAAATAATCAAATGGGCCGATATTCTTAAAATTACATGTTCAGACAGTTTCTGGATAAGAAGAGGCGTCATTTTGAGAGACAGTTATAATATTACGATTTCTTGTGAATATATCGCTTATGTCGGGTGTGCTAAAGAATATATCTCCAAGGAACTAACGAAAAATAATTCTTTAAAAATAGGCGTCGGAAAAACGGTAAAACTTATTGCGGATAAATTTTATCAATATTACGGCACTTTGCATGGCGTTGTTATGTTAAAAGATGGTTTCTTGCCATCCTTTATTTATCCCATAACTTATGAGTTAAAACAGGTTTCCAGAAAAGATGTTTTTCAGGAAGACAGTCTTAAGAGTAAGGACGAAATCAAATTGCCGAACATGTTTAGATGAAGTAGATGGATAGCATTTTTTAAGGGAGAAGGACTTGTGAAGCAAGAGGATGAGGGGTTGCCTTTTTGAAAACTACAACCCCTCACCCTGCCCTCTCCTCCCCGATTTAGACACTCGAGGACAGGCTCCAGGGGCGAGGGAACAACAACATCTCATGGTTCGAAATGGCAAAAAAGATAGTACGAAAAAATTATGAAAAGAATATTTAAAAACAAAGCGGCGTTGGCAGGGGCAGTATTTATAGCGCTCGTAATTTTTGCGGCGGCGCTCGCGCCTTTAATCGCTCCTCAGGATCCGTCTTCGCAGGAACTTACTCAGCGCCTGCGCCCGCCTTCAGCCGCGCATCTTTTAGGCACGGACGATCTCGGAAGAGACGTATTCTCCAGAATGATTTACGGCGCAAGGGTGTCCATATCCGTAGGTTTTTTTGCCGTTTTGATTACGGTTGTCATCGGGTGCTTTATCGGGATGCTTTCCGGTTATTTCGGAGGCGTTACCGACAGCGTTTTAATGAGATTTACCGACATAATGCTGTGCTTTCCGACTTTTTTCCTGATCCTCATAGTCATCGCCTTTTTTGAACCAAACATTTACAATGTCATGATAGTGATAGGCCTTACGTCATGGACGGGTCTTGCAAGGATAGTCCGCGCCGAAGTATTGTCGGTAAGGGAGAGGGAGTTTGTTTTGGCGTCTAAGATGCTTGCCGTCGGCAAGCCGCGCCTGTTTTTCGTGCACATACTGCCTAATGTGATATCTCCGATCATAGTTTACGCGGCGATAGGCATAGGCGGCGCCATTCTTACGGAATCCGGCCTTTCTTTTTTGGGGCTCGGCGTGCAGCCTCCGATGTCGTCATGGGGGCAGATTCTTATGCAGGGTAAAGATTACATTTACATAGCCTGGTGGCTTTCGCTTTTTCCGGGAATCGCCATACTGCTTACGGTACTGTCTTTCAATATGATAGGGGAATTCTTGAGGGATGTGTTTGACCCTAAAACGTAAACGAAAAAGTGAAGAGTGGAGAGTGAAAAGTGAAGATACGACGTTTCTTCTCCCCTTGCGGGAGAAGGACTATGAGCGGAGCGAATAGAGGATGAGGGGTTGCTGTGAAAATACTTGAAGTAAAAAATTTAAGCGTTGAATATAAGATCGCTTCCGGCATAGTCAAAGCCGTGAAGCTCGTCAGCTTTGACGTAAACAAAGGCGAGAGCTTTGTCATAGTCGGACGCTCGGGAAGCGGCAAAAGCACGCTCGCGGCGGCGGTAATGGATTTGACAGAAATAGACGGCGCAATTATAGAGTCAGGAAACATAATTTATGATGGTAGAGATCTGCTGCAGATGAGTTTTGAAGAAAAAACCGCCGTAAAAGGCAAAAAAATATCTATGATATTTCAGGATCCGCAGTCTTATCTAAATCCCGTGCTCAAAGTCGGAAAACAAGTCGCGGAAGCTTACGGCGTTCACAATCCTAAGGCAACGAAAGAAGATATTGCAAAAAAAGTCGAAGAGGTTTTCAGAAAAGTGAAACTTGACGATATAAAAAGAATCTCAAACTCCTATCCTCACCAGCTTTCCGGCGGACAGAAGCAGCGCGCGCTTATAGCCATGGCGATAATAAACGATCCCGAAATCCTGATCGCCGACGAACCTACAACCGGCCTTGACGCCGCCGTTCAAAAACAGATTCTAGACCTGCTTGAAGAGCTTAAAAAAAGCCTGGGGTTGACTTTGATAATGATAACACATAATATGAGGATAGCTAAAAAATTCTCGGATAAAATAGCGGTCATGCATAACGGCGAAATTGTGGAATCCGGCAAAACGGCTGAAGTATTTGCAAATCCGAAACATGAGTACACGAAACTGCTAATTAATAGTTAACAGTGAATAGTTAACGGCAAAACGGCCTGTCATTCTGCGCGTAGTCGCAGAATCTATAAGAATTGCGGGTAAAGCCCGCTCCGAAACTATTAATTATTCCCTGTTAACTATTAACTGCCAAAGGAATCTATGTTTTTAGAGGTCGCAAACCTAACCAAAACCTATATCACAAAAGAGTTTTTCAGCGAGAAAAAATTTCTTGCGCTGGACGACGTGAGCTTTTCGCTGAATGAAGGGGAGTTTCTTTCGGTAATAGGCAGTTCAGGCTCTGGCAAAACTACTTTAGGCAGGATCCTTGCAAATATTCTGGATTTTGACAAAGGGAGCGTAAAGTATTTCGGAAAAGAAATGAGAGAGTACGGCACGTCTGAGCTTTCAGGCATAGTTCAGATGATATTTCAAAATCCCTATGCGTCGCTCAATCCCAAACTTAAAATAAGATCGTCTTTTATGGAAGGGCTTGCCGGCGCAAAGAATTCAGACACCGAGGGTATAATAGAAAAAACTTTAAAGAGCGTGGGATTAGAGAAAAGTATTTTGGATAATTATCCTCACCAGTTTTCCGGCGGGCAGAGGCAGAGGATAGCCGTTGCCAGAATTCTGCTTAAAAAGCCCAAGCTTATAATTGCCGACGAGCCTTTTGCTTCGCTTGACATATACTCGCAAAACCAGATGCTCGATATCTTTTCCGGAATAAAAAAATACGGCGGTGTTTCCGTAATGCTCATAACCCACGACATAGCCGCAGCCGCGCGTTTCGCGCCGCGCATGATAATCATGGACTCAGGCAGGATAATAAAAGACGACACCACGGACAATGTTTTTAACGAGAAGAAAAACGAGTACATTATGGAACTCGTTTCTTCGATGGAAATCTAAACGGCAAGTAACAAATAACAAATTACAATTTATAAATAGCAATATGGTCATGGGGACGTCCCCTTTACCACTTGACCATAGGAGGTCGCAATGCTGGAATATACAAGCGAAAGTATTGAAATGGCTGTTATAGAGGCGTTAGACGAACAAAAAATTCCAAGTATTTTTCTTTGCAGCAAAACAGGAAATGGAAAATCCTCAGTGATAAATTTTCTTTTTAATGAGAAAGTTTCAAATACAAATAATTTTGAGCCATGCACGAGAGGTATAAAACTTCATAAAAGTAATTATATAAATATCTATGATTCAGAAGGGTATGAAATAGGTGAAAAATCTCAAACTTATTATAAAAATCTGTTAGATGAATTTTTTGCAAAAAATAAAAATAATGTAGATTTAGTTTGGTACGCAATTTCTGGTGCAGACAAAAACTATACTGATGCGGATATTAATATTATAAAAAATGTTGAAGCCATGGGCTTGTTATGTGTCGGCTGTTAACGCTATTTTAAAATGAGACACTTTCAAATTTAAAATGAGACACCTAGAAAGACATGTTACCCTTGTCAAAATAACGGATTTTTGACAAGGGTTCTATAAAGAACAATATTAAATATGGATAGCATTTTTCTTCTCCAATAAGAGGCTAGAGAATAATTTGATTATTTTTATATATGAATCAGTCTCATTTTAACTTTGCATTCCTGCTCTTTTTGGTCTCATTTTAACTTTGCGTTGACACTTGTTATGTGTCGGCTTGACATTTAAAATTATTTATATTATATTGTTGCCAGCACACCCGGTATGCCTCTGTCTTCGGACATGCAAACTTTACCGGGTTCTTTTTTTTTAAGGATAATTTATGAAATACAACAAGCCCCCTTTGACTTATGAGCAGCAAGCCGAGCTTTTAATTTCTCGCGGTCTTATCGCCGATAAATCGGATTTAGTATGTAAGTTAAAAGAAGTTAATTATTCTCGGCTGAGTTCATATCTTGAACCTTATTTTGATTTAACAACTTGCAAGTATAGAGATGGAACAAATTTTAAACTTATCTGGGGAAATTATACTTTTGACAGAAGACTGAGATTTTTGGTTATAGACGCAATAGATAGGATAGAGATAAGTTTAAGAACAAAACTTGCCTATGAATTTTCTCACAAATACGGAGCATTTGAGTATTTAGACAAGAAAAATCTTCCAGATATAGACGATATTAGGTATAACAGGTGGCTGTCTGAGTTGAAAGATGAGGCGGGCAAAAGTAAAGAGGTTTTTATACAAAATTTTCACAA
>WQUP01000129.1 GCA_009782015.1 Endomicrobiia bacterium
ATCTTGCGCTCGGGTGGCTTGCCAGAGAGGACAAGGTCAGCATAAGACAGCTTGAATACAGCTATGCAATTTCTCTAAAGTGACACAGTTCCTGCACGCAGGAACTGTGTCACCCTGAGCGAAGAGGACGATGTCCCCGAAGTCGAATGGGTCTGCAGTAAAATAATTGTCTGACGAAAGGCAGATGTTTCGACTGCGTAACTTCGTTACGGAGTTTGCCCTGAGCGCAGTGAAAGGTCCGGATGTCCAGATCCTTCGTTGAGGACAAACTCCTTGCCTCAGGATGACAAACAGCATAAGCAATACTTCCAAAAAAATCTACGGCCCGATTGCGTTGATTGCAAAGAAGGCTCCAAGTGGACAAAAACAAAAAAGCTAAAAACAAACAGAAAAATAACGACAAAAACAGAAACAGGGAAGTTGCAGCCCTGTTTTTTGCTTTGGCGGCTTTCATAAGCTGCTATGCGCTGGTTTTGCCGGATAATTCCGGAGTGTTCGGAAAAGCTTTTTCAAACGTAATGTTTCAGATGTTAGGCACGGCCTCGTATATCTTACCTTTAGTACTGCTGTGGTACTTTGTAATCCACGTAAAAAAATCGTTTGAACTTAAAGAAAGGCTTGATTTTATATGGTCGGTCGCGTGCATAATTTCGGGAGCTGTGCTGCTTTCGTTTGCCGGAATTTTGTTTGAGATAAATGCCTCAGGCGGATGGATCGGCGAAAAATTGTATCCTTTTTTCGAGCGGCTTTTCGGCGTAGGGCTTGGTTTTGCCGTGATTTCCATAATTTTTCTTTATTCAGCCACAAGGCTTTTGAGAATTTCAATCAGCGCGTCGGTATATGCTTTTGTGAAAGACATAAAGGAATCGTTTGCAAGCAGCGGGCAGGAAAAAGAGTTTAGCGCTGTCCGCGGCAAAAGAGCCGACGATGCGCAGATGAAATATGAAGAGCCGGTATTTAAAAAGCCCGAGCCTTTAAAACCGAACATAGTCAGCAAAAAAGAAGATAAGCATGAGCCTAAAAATGAACCTGCCGCCAAAGAAGAAAAGCAGCCGAAGGCCGCCGAACAGCCAAGGGCTGCCGAACAGCCGAGGGCTGCCGAACAGCCGAAGGCTGTTGCCCAAAAGGTTGACAGCAAAAAAATAGCTTACATTTTACCGCCGACAAACATATTGAAAAACGATCCGGCGACAAGTTTTGAAACAAACAAGGCTGAATTGCTTGAAAGGGCCGAACTTTTGCGCAGGACTCTTGCGGATTTTGACATATCCGCCGAAGTAAAAGACATAATACCCGGCCCGGTGGTTACGCGTTACGATTTGGTTTTAGCTCCGGGAATAAAGATACAGGCTGTCACAAACATTATAGAGAACATCTCGCTTACCATGCGCACGGCTTCCATAAGAGTCGTGCCAATACCGGAAAAGTCCGCTGTAGGCGTTGAAGTGCCCAATCCCTCAAGTGTAATCGTAGGTTTAAGAGGCATTCTTGAAAGCAATGCTTTTGAAAACGCAAAATCTCTGCTCACTCTGGCTCTCGGTAAAACTACCGACGGCGAAGGCTATATTTCAAATCTCGCTTCAATGCCGCATCTTTTAATAGCCGGAGCCACAGGTTCCGGAAAAAGCGTCGGGATACACACAATAATATTATCGATACTCTTTAAAGCGCGGCCGGACGAAGTGAAATTTATGATAATAGACCCTAAGCGCGTCGAAATGCCGATATACAAAGACATACCTCATCTTTATAACCCGTGCGCTTCGGCCGCGGACGCCGATATAATCACAAATCCCAGGGAGGCGGCCGCCTCTCTTAAAAAGCTTGTCAATGTAATGGACGAAAGATACGACAAGTACGCAAAAGAGATGGTTAGAAACATCGAAGATTACAACAATAAGATGTCGGAAACCGGCGGGGAAAAAGATTTTTACATAGTCGTCATTATAGACGAGCTTGCCGATTTGATGCTTGTGGCGCAAAAAGAGATAGAAGATTCGATACAGCGCCTTGCCCAGATGGCAAGAGCCGTGGGCATACATCTGATACTTGCAACGCAGCGGCCTTCGGTAAACGTGATAACCGGCATAATCAAAGCCAACTTTCCCGCAAGGCTTTCCTTCCAGACAACCTCAAAAATCGACTCAAGGGTCATTTTGGATATGCTTGGCGCCGAAGATCTCATGGGAAAAGGCGATATGCTTTTTCTGCCTCCCGGAGAGGCGCGTCCCATACGTCTGCAGGGCGCGTTTGTGTCTTTGAAAGAAGCGGAAAAAATAATAAATTTCATCGAAGACCAGAACTTTCCGCGCATATACGAGCCGATAGCCGTTGAGGTGGATGCGCAGGGCGGCTTTGACGCGGCCGAAGAAAAAAATATGAAAGATCTGGTGCCGGCCCTCAAACTCATAAACGAGCGCAAAAGAATTTCCCAGGATCTGCTCAAGGCCAATTTCGGAAGTTCGGCGAGAGCCACCAATATTTTGAGCATTCTTGAAATGAAGGGCTTTATAACAAAACCGGAAGGCACTAACAAATGGCAGATAAATTATGATAAAATAGAGCAGTATCTTGAGTCCAATTCTTAAAAAGGATGTGCCTATGAAAGGAATAGGGGAAATTCTTAAAGAAGCAAGGGAAGCAAAAGGGCTGTCTCTTGAGACCGTCGAGAAAGAATCCAGAATAATGGCCGCTTTTCTCGACGCCATGGAAAGAGACGATACGGCTTTTTTTCTCAACCAGGAAAATTACGACGGGATACTTGATTTTTACGCGCCTTATCTGGGGCTTAACAAAAACGCCCTTTTGGCGCAGCAGAGAATGCTGAAAATGCACGAACAAAGGGGCACGGCCGTGGTGTTTAAAGCTCAGTCGTCGTTTAAAGAGCTTGTTCCCGCGCTCAAGCTTATCAGGGACAGGCAGAGAGTGTCGATCGATCTTTTGGAAATACACTTCGGCTCTTACGAGAAGGCCAAAGAGATTTTGGAATATCTTCAGAAAAACGGTTTTATAGCAAAGTCCAGAGGCTCTTATGACTGGCTGCTCAATAACGAAAAAATAAACGAGTACCTCAGTTAAAACCGAAGGGGATAAAAAATGAAAAAGCTATCCGTTATTTTCGCATTTCTTTTTATGGCGGGTTTAGGGATAAACGTTTCCGCGCAGAAAAGCGGCGAGGCCAGATTGAACGATATTTTATCGAAGATGGAAGCGGCCGATAAGAAAATAAAAACGCTTGAGGTCGGTTATACGCAGGAAATTTTTTATTCCGCGACAAACGAGAAACAGAACATTTCCGGCAATCTGAAGTATAAAAAGCCTAGCTCGGTTTTTATAGTGCAGAAAACTCCGCAGGAGCAGAGGATCTACATAGACGGCAAAAAAATAACGATATACACTCCGGAAAATTCCCAGGCCGTAATGGATAACTGGAAAAACGTCATTAACGGAGACATGGCTCCGGCGTCTTTGGTCAGTTTCGGAAGCAATTGGAAGACGCTGAAAAAAGACAATGTCATAAATTATGCCGGCGAAGACGAAAAGAATTATATACTTGAACTCTATCCGGCCGCAAAAAAAGAGTGGAGTATGAAGATGTATGTTTCAAAAGAAAGCCTTTATCCTCAAAAGGCGGTTGTTACGGCGTCCGGGCTTACCGTAAACGTAACGCTTTCAAACTACAAAATAAACCAGGAGTTTAAAAAAGATATATTCAAGTTTGAAGCGCCGGCAGGAGTAGAGGTTATAAAGCTGAATTAACGGCATTTTGAAGCGTGGAGTTTGAAGTGAATGTGTTTTCGCTGCGCGAAAACCTTTTAATCGGTTTCGGCAGCGAGGCTGCCGAAACACAATAACTCCACTCTCCACACTGTCTTTAAACTCCAAACTTCATTTTAAATAGGCGGACATGTTGATGAAAGAGATAGGCAGAATTTTAAGAGAACAGCGGCTAAAGAAAAATCTTGAGCTTGATCAGGCACACAAGGATATAAAAATACAGGAGAAGTATCTCTCCGCCATAGAAGAAGGCGATATGAGCGCTTTTCTGGCGGAGATTTATTACAAGACGTTTATGAAGTCGTATGCCAAATATCTCGGGCTTGATCCGGAACTTCTCGCCAGCCAGTACGAAAAGGAAAAATGCGCCGGCAGCGAAGAAAAGAATGAAACAGACGGCATGTTTTTTACAATCGAAAAAAAACAGATATGCGACGATAAAAATAAAAAAGAAAAAAAACCGCTAGACACTACAAAACTTTTAGTAACGTTTTTTGTAGTTGTCTTCCTTCTTCTTGTTTTCCTCTATTTAAACAAAAACATAGCTTCCATGATAGACGACTCCGGAACCGTCGGCAAGCCTGCCGAAACCAAAACTGCGCAAGAACAGAGTTTGCCGGAGACTTTACCTCAGGACTTGCCTAAAGATTCGCCTGTCATGCCTGCTTCCGTCGCGCCGCAGGTCAATAAGGCGGCCCCATTTTTGCCGGCGGTTCAGCCGGCTCAGCCCGCTGCCGTTGAAAAAAAGAATCCCGAGCCGAAAAATACGGAAAAAGCCGCCGATAAAAAACCGGCGAACACTTTCGCGGATAATGCAAAGAATGAAAAAATCGCGGCCGTGACTTCGGCTATTCAGCCGGCCGTAATGCAGACAAAAATTCCGCAGGTAAATCCGGAAAAGCCGAAACTTGCTATTGAAGCCGTGGAAAACGTTTGGATAAAAGTCGAGGTTGACAACAGGGAAGTTTTTCAGGGCACCGTCATAAAGGGCGACAAAAAAGAGTGGCTGGCCGATTTACAGTTTAATCTCAAAATAGGCTATACGCCCGGGATAAAAGTTTTTTTTGACAACGAGCCGGTTGACGTGGTGAAAG
>WQUP01000130.1 GCA_009782015.1 Endomicrobiia bacterium
CCTGAACTCGTTTCAGGGTCTAGTCTTTGTCATTTAACGACGAGATCCTGAAACAAGTTCAGGATGACACCCGTTTCATGCATTTGCCGTGTCGCCAGCGCGCCGGTGCCAGCGCGACGGTTGCAAAAAATATATAAAAAAGCTAGAATTCTACAGGGGTTTTACAATTTAAATTAAGATAACGGAGGGTGTATGGAATCGTCGGAAAAAAGCAAGAAAAAATGGGTTATTTTCGGAATTGTAATCGCTATTATTGCGGTATTGGCTGCCGGAGTTCCATACATTATAGGGAGGATGAACAGACCTATGAAAGCCGAACTTATGATAAAAGTAAAAGGCACGATAAAACAGGCTTCCGACTCGACTATTTATCTTGCGGGCGACAACGATTTGTACTATATTCTTGTCGGGGAACGTGAAGGAGAGCTTGCCAAGAATATCGATAAGAAAACGACTGTTTTCGGAAACATTATGGCCTCCGATAAAGAAGCAAAGATAGACGGCAATCCCGTAAGAATGAAAATAGGCGTTGTAGATTACAGCATGCCGGAGATTGTCGAAAACAATAAGCAAGAAGATTCTAAAGCCGCAGCGGCGGAAAACAAGAAGGCTGACGTGTCCAAAGCAAAAACGGCTGCGCCGAACAAAAGCACAACTAAAAAGTAATAGGTTTAAAATTTACAAAAAATTCACATATTTTTTAGTTTTATTTCTGTCCTGATTGGTATAATATAAACAAATCAGGAGGGTATCATGAAAAAAACATTTGCGGTAATTATGTCTTTAATATTTTCGGCCGGCACGCTGTTTGCCGCCGACCCGTTTCGCATGTCGAATCCTTATCAGATGACAGAAGGCAGATCGATGGAGGATTTGGCGGCGTTTGCCACTCCCGCAAGAATGTTTGATGTCAGCAACATAAAATACAGGCCGGTTGCAGCAACGGACATAAACGGCAATAAGTGCTACTACACAACCAGCGGAAGACTTGCTTTGTCGATATCTAAGAGCGGACAAATGACTTTTTCTTTAGGCGGCGGGAGCATAACTAAAGCAAATGATAGAAGTTTAGTGAGCGTTTCAAAATCAATAAGAGGCACTAATACCATAGAAATAAGTAATGACAAAGGCGAGATTATAGGCTACCAGAAAACCGGTTATGGCGGAAAAGTAGTTAAACAGCTTGACAGCGCCGGCAACACAACACAAACAATTGAATCCAATAAATTCGGCAAGGTTACAACTGCCGTAATAAACAATATGACAAACGGGAAAACGATTTACAACGCACAAGGGCAGCCGACTTATGAGCTTGATTTTGAAGGCAACCGCATGGTTTCGTATATTTATGACGATAACAACAAGCTTACGGAGAAAATTGACGTATATGGCAACAGGACTCATTATGACGACAGCGGCAATATGACTTTTACCGAAAATAAAGACGGTGTCGTATTGATGAAGTGGAATTATAAATATGATGCCAATGGACGTTATGTTCTTGACAATAGTTTTGATCCCACGACAAATGAAACAACTCGCTATGATGGGAATGGAAGACAAATGTATACTGAGAATTACGCCGGCGCTAAGATAGTGGATTATGTTTTTAACGGCGCCAGCCTTGTCGCCACTTTCGACAGGCAAAATAATCTTACCACATGGTATGACAAATCCGGCAAAACTATCGGCACAACATTTAACGATGAGTGGATAAGCAAAAACATATATGCTTCCGACGGGCAGCTTGTGGGAACTTTTGATTACAGAAGCAATCAGGTAACCATATTCCAAAACGAAAGAAGAGAGATTGTCTTGCAGCTAGGCATTGACGATGAAGGCCAGCCGCACGATAAAATACAGCCGCCCACCGCGGAACAGATAAAACAATGGATAGACGACGGCTTAATAAAAGACGCGCATTTATTGGTCAATCCTCTGTAAAAAACACATTAAAACTAAAAATATCAAAATTCCGGCATAAGGCGCATTTTTAACATGGCTAAATTCGAATTTGCTTATCATCGGAAATTTGGAAAAGCTGCGGCATTTAAGATTGCCGCGGCGGTTCTTTTTGCCATGTTTATCAACATCGTCAACCTCGGCGCTTTTGCCGGCGCGTACTCTTTAAATTTTAATTCCGCTGCGCTTAAGGCCGAAAGCAAAAGCGGGCGGGTATGCATAAATGTCAATGCGCCTGTCAAATTGTTTAAAGACCTTTTTAACTCCGCTAAATCTTTCGGAAATACGGCTTCAAAGAAAAACGGCGGCGAAAGTTTTGCGGCCGTTCTTCCGAAAGCCCCAAAGGCAGGACAATCTTATTTTAGAGCGGCCGCGCCGTTTGCCTCAACATCTTCTTTAAAAGTTTTTCAGAATTTTTCCGCAATTTCAACTTTGGATTTTAGTTTTAACAGCATGCGAGAACGGCTGTGCTGCGGAGATTTTATACGATTTTTGCTTCTGGCTATGATACTGTTTTCTCTGCTGCCCAGAGGCGTTCCCGTAAGAACACAAAAATTTAATAATATTGTCATGCGCAGCCCGGCTTTTTAACCAAAGCCGGGTTTTCCTTTTGTATTAAGGATATGCGCGGGGGAAAAAACATGAAAATGATTAACCGCTTTATCAGGGAAAAATTCAAGAATTTGAAATCTCATCTTTCGGATGTCGCAAAATGGCTTTCCGGGCTTACTCCCGTAAAGCTGACGGCGATAGCGGTGGTCAATTGTTTTCTGTTGACGGCTGTGTACGGGCAGGCGGTTGCGGCGGTAGCGGAGAACGTCAGAGCGACGCAGCAGTTTAAGCAGATGTTTGAAGATTTTACGCTTCCGTACTCTTACGGCAACATAGTTGACGCAAACTATACCGGAAGCGACACGGTAGTGATAACGGTGCAGGACCTGCATTCGCATCCCGAGGTGCAAAAGAACATAAGCAACATAATCGGAGCGTTTGATAAAGAGTACAAAGTAAAGAACGTATATCTGGAAGGCGCATACGGGCAGGTTGACACGTCGTGGCTTAAGGCTGTGTCCGACAAAGATTTGAGAAGCAAAGTATTGGAGTCGATGATAGAGAGCGGCCGTTTGACCGGAACGGAGTACTATTCGGCGCTGTCCGGCAGGAAAGATTTGATAAGGGGGCTTGAAAACAAAGAAGAGTATTTGAATAACTTAAAGCGGTTTGGGGAGATACTCGATTATCAAAACGATTCTGAGCCCGTGATAAAGAGCATGGAGGAAGACGCCGACGCTGTAAAGAAGATATATTTTAACAAAAGGCAGCTTAAGGTGGACGCGCTTTCAAAGGAGTACGAGGCGGGAAATATTGACGCGAAGAAGTATTTTGCAAATCTTAAAGGCGACACGGACAAACTCGGAATAGACATATATAAGTATGACAACATCCGCACATACGTGCAGCTGTTGGAAGACGCGGCAAAGATAAAATATGACAGAGCGACAAGAGAGCTGCACGAGTTTGTAGGAAAGCTGGAAGGGCGTTTGCCATATTCGCTCTACCAGATGCTGCTGGATTCGACGAACAATTTCACGGATTTGGACAAACTGTACGTGTATTTGATAAGGCTTGCAAGAGAGAATAATTTAGATTTGTCCGTAAACTTTCCGGAGCTGAACAAGTTTTTCGGGTATTTGGAGTTGAACCAGAAAGTAAATTCGCTTGAGATGATGAAGGAAGAGCAGCGTTTAGCTGATGAGATAAACGAAGGGTTCGGGACAAACGCAAGCGAGCAGGAAGCGGCGTTTTTGGCAGGCTTTATAAGGTACATGAGGGACTATTATTCGAGCAAAATAACGTCGGACGATTATGCGTATTACAAGGCGAACATAGGGAAATTCAAAAAGCTGTGGGTGAAGTATGTTGACAATAAGAAACTTGATATGCTTGAGGCGTATGAGAAGAAGGCGGACAAGTTTTATGAGATAAACATAGCCAGGAACGGATATTTTATAGGAAACATAGACGGTTTGGAAGAAGCAGGCAAAGAAGCCGAGATAGACAAGAGTGACAAGAGCGCATCGGAGAAGGTGATAAAGTCGCTGAGAAGCGCGAAGAACGTATATGTTTTGGTGGCAGGCGGCTTTCACAGGCAGGGCATATCGGATTTACTGGCGAAAAAAGGGATATCATACATAGTGATAACGCCGAACGCGACAAGCGGTTTATCTGCGGCGGAAGAGACGTATTACAACATAGTAAAAGAGCAGAGCAAAATACTGTTTCAGGCATTGGCCGCGCTCAACGCATCGCAGTCCGGAGATCGTTCCCAGATTGCGTTGTACATGAACGCGCTTGCTTCGCTCATGGGTGAAAGTAATATCACATCGCAAGAGGACTGGCAGGCATTAGAAGGTCAGATAGCATCAGTTTTAGGCGAACTAAAGACAGAGGATTCGGACGCTTACGGAGATATTCAGGAAGCCGGCGCAAAACGCAGTGAAGACGGAACTGTGCATTTTACATTTAGAAAGGGCGGGAAAACGTTTGACATAATATATAACGGCGAAGCCAAGGGCTATAACAAAGTAAAAATAGCGATTGTCGCGCAGGAAAAATTAGAAGCTCCGATGTCCGTCAATGCCAGAAAACCTATAACGGTTGCGGCCGCTGCCGCAACGGCAGTTTCAGCAGTGGCAATAATCGCAAGTATTGCATGTCTTACCGCAGCGCCGTTTGTATTCCCGCTGGTTTTGGCGGTTTCTTTCCTTTGGGGAGGCGTGTCGCTTTCGATATTGGGCTTTAGCGCGTACGAAAACAAAAAACTAAACGAGCAGATTGCAAAAAGCGCGATGGC
>WQUP01000131.1 GCA_009782015.1 Endomicrobiia bacterium
CCGGTCTTGCTGATCCCAACAAACCGATAGGGACGTTTTTATTTCTTGGCCCCACCGGAGTGGGCAAAACCGAGCTTGCCAAGGCGCTTGCAGTGCTTTTGTTCAACGATGAAAAAAATATAGTGAGAATAGATATGTCCGAGTATATGGAAAAGCACTCGGTTTCCCGTCTCATAGGCGCGCCTCCGGGATATGTCGGATTTGAAGAAGGCGGACAGCTTACGGAAGCCGTAAGGCGCAGGCCGTATTCGGTTGTTTTATTTGACGAAGTCGAAAAAGCCAATCCCGAAGTTTTTAACGTGATGCTCCAGCTTTTTGACGACGGCAGGCTTACGGACGGACAAGGCAGAATGGTTGATTTTAAAAATACCGTGATAATAATGACGTCGAATATCGGCTCCCAGTACATTCAGGAAACGGAAAATTACGGCGAAATGAAAGAAAAAGTTACCGGCGAACTCAGCAGCCATTTCCGCCCTGAGTTTCTAAACAGGATTGACGAAATCATAATATTTAAAAAACTCAGCGAGGCTGAGTTAAACAAAATTATAGACATACAAATAAAATCTTTCGAAGACCGGCTCGCTGAAAGAAAGATACGCGTGGAACTCTCCGACAAGGCAAAAGATTTCATAGCTTTAAAAGGCTACGATCCGGCTTTCGGCGCAAGGCCTCTTAAAAGGGCGATACAGACGTATCTGCTAAATCCTCTTTCGTCAAAACTCATTGCCGGCGAATTTAAGGAAGGCGATGCAATCAAAGTTGACGCACCGAAATCTAAAGATGCAGACGCTCTTGAGTTTAAAGCGCGTTAACGCATCCCTATGCTGCGTTCTTCGTACAACCGTTGTATGGCCGAGATATAATAATCCGCTTTTTTATCGTCGCCTAAAATTTTATATATATTCACAAGACTTTTTAAAACCGCGGTATTTTTATATTCCGTCAATTGCGCGTATAATAAAGCCTCTTTCAAAGCTTCTTCGTACAAACCGTGATTTGTCAAAGCGTTAATGTGATACAGCACCGGCAGCAGTTTTATCATTTTTCCTTCCGAAACGACCCTCGTCCAAAAAGTCAGATCGTCTTTGTACGCTCTTGAATTGACTATGGTTATATAAGAAGACAAAACGATCAGCGCCGCAATAAAAATATAGAATGGTTTTTTAAGTTTAAAATTAATTTGCATGACCGTTTTGCAGAAAGAAAAGAATATGACGGCAATGCAAAAAAGAGGAATATATAATCTGTTTCCCTGAAAAGTAGTCCGCCCGGCAAACGCCGCGCCGATTATAAAATCCGGCAAAAGAAAAGCTGCTGCGGCGGCTATGTAAAACAAGTTTTGTTTTATCTGCGCGAAAGATTTTTTATATGCGCCGAAAAACAGTATCAGCGCGCAGGATGCGATTCCCAAAACGAATATTTTTGTTTCCGGATGTTCGGCCATCGGAGCTCTGAAAAATATTATCGCGGATATGTGGTCAAAAAAAACGGCAAATATTTGTTTTGAAAACGATAATGAAAGTCCGCCGGTTTGATCCGGAATCACTATGCGTTTTGAAGCTAAGAAAACAGCCAAAGCCAAAAACCATAAAAAATAGACGCCTAAAGGCAGTTTAAATTTTTTTTCTTCGGTTAAAATATAAAAACAGAAAAGCAAAAACGGTATAGCAAGCGCATGTTCTTTTGTATATAAGCAAAAAATCAAGAAGATAAAATGCAGTCCCAAAAAAACAAACTTTTTTGAAGTTAAATATTCCTTAAAAAATATCAGGCACAAAATAAAGAACATAAACAGTATAGAATCGTTTCTTCCTGCAATCCACGCTACTGTTTGTATAGTTGCGGGATGGACGGCAAACAAAAGGGCGGCTAAGAGAGACACGGAATGGCCGAACAGATATTTTCTGCAGAAAAATAAAACAAGCGCGGCGCAAATGCCGTGAAGCAAAACGTTTGTAAGATGAGCTTGAAAAACCGAAGTTCCGGCTATTTTGTTGTCCGCTATAAACGATACGGCAAGCAAAGGCCTGTAAAAATACACTGTCATATTCCCGTAAAAAACGTCGTTTTGAAAAGCGTTTATGACCGAGCAGGGCTGCGAGTAGTTTTGCGAAGAAGAGACGGCGAGCTTGTAATCGTCGTCATTAACAAATCCAAAATTTACGGTTTGAGCGTATATCGCGAAAGCGGCCAGAAAAACTATGATATACGGCGTAATTTTATTTAAGATTGCCATTTTTAAAAATTTTGTATTTTCCACGGATAAAATGCTATAAAATAAGCGCTTGAATTGTCAAAACAAACAGCAATTATTAAATTTCTAATTGTTTCTAAACGGAGGAATAAATGAAAACATGTGAAAAATGCAAGACCGCTATGGATGAGAACTCAAATGTCTGCCCCAAGTGCGGGCAAAGGCAGAGTAAATCAGGCGCGTCTGCTGCGGCAGGCGAAAATTCTTCGGCCAAAAACGTTTCAGAGCCTGCTTCAGTCTCTGAAAAACCCGCAAAAATAAACAAAAGCGATAAAGTATTATTAATCGTAATATGCTGCGTTATCGCCGCTATTGTTCTATCGGTTTGGCTTGGTTACCGCGCCTTTAAAGCGTATTTTAACCGCGCGATGATACGGTCAGGGATAGACGTCTCACGGATAGGCGTTCAGGGTTCCGGAGACTTTATGTCGAACATTGACGCTTCAAAAATGAGCGATGCGGACCGCGAAAAGATGAAGAAAGAATACGATGATAGGATTGCACAGCTTGACGCTGCGCTCGCAGAAAGCAAAAAGACTATGGAGGAATCATACGAATATCTGCCGGCAGATATAAAGAATGCCGATTTTACCGACGAGCGGCAAAAAGCCGAAAAAATAGGAAAACTGCTCGTAGATATCGGCAGCAAAATGTCTTCCGGAAACGCGTTAACGCAGGATGAACAGAATCAGTATTCAGCCGCAAAGGCGTATATGGCGTATTATGCAAATGTCAAGACGAAAGAAAATTATGACAATATCGCGAAAACTCTTGCAAATTTGGACAAACAGTTGAAAGAGGAACCTTCTAATTGACCCGCTTCAAATCAATGTGTCCGTTTAGCCGCCGAATTGTTTTTTTTCGGCGGCTGTTTTTTGTTAGTCCGCGTCGTTATTACCGTCAATTCCAATTTGAAGATACTGCGGCAATATTGTAAAATATTCAATCATATATATGCGTAAAAAGGAGCGCGAAAGTGAACGTTGCAAAGAAAATTATCGAGCGGCATTTGGTAAGCGGCAAAATGGAAAAAGGTCAGGAAATAGGCCTGAAAATAGACCAGACATTAACTCAGGACGCGACGGGAACAATGGCGTATTTACAGTTTGAAGCCATGGGCGTGCCTAAAGTAAAAACCGAACTTTCCGTGAGTTACGTTGACCATAATACGCTGCAGTCGGGTTTTGAAAACGCCGACGATCATAAGTTTTTGCAGAGTATCGCCGCAAAATACGGAATAGTTTTTTCTCCGGCCGGCAACGGAATTTGCCATCAAGTTCATTTGGAAAGATTTGGGATTCCAGGTAAAACTTTAATAGGTTCCGACTCACACACTCCTACCGGCGGCGGAATAGGGATGCTTGCGTTTGGCGCCGGCGGGCTTGACGTCGCATGCGCGATGGCAGGACAGCCTTTTTACATAACGATGCCTAAAATAGTCAAGGTAAATCTCAAGGGAAAACTCAGAGACTGGGTAAGTGCAAAGGATATTATACTGGAACTTTTGAGACTGGAGACAGTCAAAGGCGGCAGAGGAAAAATATATGAATTTGCCGGCGAAGGCGTACGGACATTGTCCGTTCCCGAAAGAGCCACTATAACGAACATGGGCACGGAACTCGGTGCAACGACAAGTGTTTTTCCGTCGGACGATATAACAAAAGATTTTCTCAAGCGCCAGTGGCGCGAAAACGCATGGAGTGAAATAGTTCCTGATGCGACGGCAGAATATGACGCCGAAATAACTATAGATTTAAACACGCTGGAGCCTTTAATAGCTTGCCCACACATGCCTGATAAGGTTGTCAAAGTCAAAGACCTTAAGGGCATTAAAGTCGATCAGGTAGGAATAGGCTCTTGCACAAATTCTTCGCTGGCGGATATGCTTTTGACGGCAGAAACTTTAAAAGGCAAAAAGATAAATAAGGATGTAAGCTTTGTGGTTTCTCCCGGGTCCAGGCAGGTTCTTGCAATGCTCTCGCAGTCTGACGCGTTGTTTAACATTATAGAAAGCGGCGCAAGGGTGCTTGAAAGCGCGTGCGGCCCGTGCATAGGCATGGGACAGGCTCCGAAGAGCGGCGCCGTGTCTCTCAGGACTTTTAACAGAAACTTTGAAGGAAGAAGCGGCACAAAAGATGCTCAGGTTTATTTGTGCTCTCCGGAAGTCGCTTTGGCGGCGGCTTTATCAGGGGAAATTACCGACCCGACTGCGTATTTCGGCAAAAAACCGCAGATCAAAATGCCGGAAAAGTTTCTTGTCGACGACGCGCAGTTCCAGCAGCCTGCTTCCGACGGATCAAAAGTCGAAATTATTAAAGGACCGAACATAAAATCGCTGCCGGTATTTCCGCCTTTTGCGGCGTCTATTGACGGAAAGGTCGCGCTCAAAGTCGGCGACAATATTTCTACTGACCACATACTTCCGGCCGGAGCGAAAATACTGCCGTTGAGGTCCAATCTGCCCGCGATTTCGGAATACACTTTTGCGGCGGTGGATAAAGATTTTGCGTCCAGGGCCAAAGGAATAAAAAACGGCGTGATAATAGGCG
>WQUP01000132.1 GCA_009782015.1 Endomicrobiia bacterium
CGCGATATATTATTGCGGTCCGTCGCCGGCAAAGCCGGGCGCGGTCATAGGCGCGTGCGGGCCGACTACGTCAGCGAGAATGGACGTTTTTACTCCGGGAATGCTTGAACAAGGCGTAAAGATATTGATAGGAAAGGGCGCGAGATCTGAAGCGGTTGTCAAATCCATAGCAAAAAACAAGGCTGTCTATCTTGTCGCTACCGGAGGCGTTGCCGCGCTTCTTGCAAAAACCGTAAAAAAAGCCGAAATAATCGCTTTTAAAGATTTAGGCCCGGAAGCAATTTACAAACTTGAAGTAGAAGATATGCCGCTTATAGTTGCAGTAGATTCGAAAGGAAAAAATATATTTAAATAGTTAATAATTAATAGTTAATAATTTTTGAGCGGCTTTGCCGCAATATCCGTTAACTATTCACTATTAACTATTAATTATTACCTGGAGTTATCATGTTTTTAGCTTTAGACATCGGCAACACCAACATAACTGTCGGGATTTTTAATATCGAAAACGGGAAAATCAAATCCGGGCCGGTAAAAGTTTGGCGTATGTCAACATCAAAAGGGCAGACTGCCGATGAGTACGGCACAATGCTTATGGACATGTTTTACTACAACGGCTTTGACGCTAAAAAGGTAAGGCATGTCGCGGTTGCAAGCGTGGTTCCGGCGCTTAACGCGGTGTTTGAAGAGCTTATCTCAAAGTATTTCAACAAAAAAGCTTTTTTTGTAAACCACATAAATTGCGGCGGTCTCAAGTTTGCCGCAGGAAACCCGAGCGAAGCCGGCGCCGACAGAATAGCCGATGCGGTTGCGGCATATCATTTATACGGCGGCGGCTGCATAATAATAGATTTCGGCACGGCAACCACTTTTGACTGCGTTGACTTAAAGGGCAGGTATCTCGGCGGCGCAATAGCTCCGGGACCGGCAATATCCGCGCAGTCTTTAAACTTAAAAACCGCCCAGCTTCCGCAGGTGGAAATGAAAAAGCCGCAAAAAGCCATAGGCACGACAACGGTAGAGTGCATACAGTCCGGCCTTTACTTCGGATATGTAGGCCTCATAAAAGAGCTTATCGCCAGAACGAAAAAAGAGATGAAAGTCAACCATATAATAGCCACCGGCGGCCTAGCCGGCCTTATCTCCGGAGAAATAAAAGAGATAAAACATATAGCGCCGGATTTGACGCTTGAAGGGATGAGGATTATTTGGGAAAGGCAAAAAGGCAGTTAATAATTAATAATGAATAATTAATATTTGGAGCGGCTTCGCCGCAACATTTAATTTGCGCGCGAAGCGCGCTCAACAACTATTCACTATTAACTATTAATTATTAACTGTCGTTAAAACGGGGAAAAAATGAAAAAAACTATTAGCTTTGCGTTGGTTTTATGCGGGATTTGCTGTTTTTCGGCAGGCCGGGCATTTGCTGATCCGTATGATTATTTTACTGATGTCTTGAACTTGCGCCACATGTACAACGACAAACAGGGAGCCCAAAGGCTTTTGGATATCTTTGCCACCGATGTCGGCCAAGCCATAGCCGGCGGCGCGTACGGCGTTGGCGGAAATATAGGCATTGAGGGAGTATCTTTAAGCATTAAAATGTCTTACCAGCAGATTCCGACAAGCAATACAATAATAAGGCTTTCCGGAAGCGACGCTTTGTACTATCCGATTCTCCAGGCGGATATCGATGTTAACGAGGACTTGGGCGCAATAGGAAGAATATCTTACATGTACAGCTCTTTTCTTATCGGCGGGGGCTTGCGCTACAGGATATATGACGGCAACAATTCTGACGAGTGGTATATACCTACGGTCGGCGTGCAGTCTATTTTTAACTATTTGACTATGGATGACGGCAGGAGCAAATTTGACGCGTGGAACTTAAAAACATCGCCTACGGCGTTTTTTGGCAAAATTCCTTATATGCAGCCATACGTTTTTCTCAGCTACGATGTCACAAGCCTTACGGCAAAGTCGTCGTATTTTTCCGGCATGAACTCAAGCCTCAACGGATTCGGCTACGGCATGGGACTTTCTCTGAAAGTCGGCACCATAAACCTTTCCGGCTCAATTTCCATGTACGACGGCAGGCCAAACTATAATTTCGGCGTGTTTGTGGGAATTTGATAACGGCAGAGTGAAGAGTGGAGAGTGAGGAGTGAAGATACTGCAACGGCGTTGTCTTTGTCGTATCTTCACTCTCCACTCCTCACTCTTCACTCTGTCTTTTAAGAGCTCTTGACAAAAAAACAGATAGTTTATATAATCAGCAATCAAAATACATGAGTGCTAAGATGTTTTTAGCGCTCAAATAATCGGGAGGAAGCAAAGATGATCAGACCATTAGGCGACAAGATTCTGGTAAAGCCCGCTGAAGCAAAAGAAGTCAAAAAAGGCGGAATAATAATACCGGATACAGCCAAAGAAAAGCCGCAGGAAGGAGAAATTATCGCAGTAGGCAAAGGGAAAATGACTGATGACGGCAAAGTCATACCGTTGGACGTAAAGGCAGGCGACAAGGTGCTTTTCGGAAAATATGCCGGCACCGAAGTTAAAATTGACGACAAAGAGTACATGATAATGACGCAGGATGATATTTTGGGAATAATTGAATAAGGACAGAGTGAAGAGTGGAGAGTGAGGAGTGAAGATACTGCAACGGCGTTGTCTTTGTCGTATCTTCACTCTTCACTCCTCACTCTTCACTCTTCCGTTAAAAAAGGGAGCTTAAAAATGGCAAAACAATTGATTTATAATGATGAAGCGCGCAAGGCTATGAAAAGCGGCGTTGACAAGCTTGCAAATGCCGTAAAAGTTACGCTCGGACCTAAAGGAAGATACGTGGTTTTGGATAAAAAGTTCGGTTCGCCGACTGTCACAAACGACGGCGTAACCATAGCAAAAGAAATAGAGCTTGAAGATCCGTTTGAAAATATGGGAGCGCAGCTTGTAAAAGAAGTGGCGTCAAAAACCAACGACATCGCCGGCGACGGAACAACCACCGCCACGGTTTTGGCGCAGTCCATGATAAACGAAGGCCTCAAAAATATTACCGCAGGCGCCAACGCCAACCATATAAAAAGAGGCTTGGAAAAAGCCACCGCAGCGGTAATCGAAGAGATTAAAAAAATCTCCAAGCAAGTCAAAAATAAAGAAGAAATAGCGCAGATAGCCTCCATTTCGGCAAGCGATAAAGAAATAGGCGACCTCATAGCCGACGCCATGGAAAAAGTCGGAAAAGACGGCGTCATAACGGTTGAAGAAGGCAAATCTTCCGAAACTACTTTGGACGTTGTCGAAGGAATGCAGTTTGACAGAGGCTACACTTCTCCGTATTTCGTGACCGACGCCGAAAGAATGCAGGGCATTTTGGAAGAGCCGTACATAATAATAACTGACAAAAAAATCACTTCGATGCAGGAAATTCTTCCGCTTCTTGAAAAAGTAGTTCAGACCGGAAGAGCTTTCATAATAATCGCAGAAGATATCGAAGGCGAAGCGCTTGCAACTTTAGTAGTAAACAAGATTCGCGGAACGCTCAAAGTGATGGCCGTAAAAGCCCCAGGTTTCGGCGACAGAAGAAAAGATATGCTTCAGGACATCGCTATTCTTACCGGCGGAACGGTAATCTCCGAAGAAACCGGCCTTAAGCTCGACAAAGCCACAATTGACATGCTCGGCCAGGCAAAGAGAGTTACGGTAGATAAAGAAAACACCACAATCGTTTCCGGAATGGGCGACAAAAAAGAGATAGAAGCCAGAATCGGCACAATCCGCAAACAGATTGAAGACACCAAATCCGATTACGACAAAGAAAAACTCCAGGAAAGGCTTGCAAAGCTTGTCGGCGGAGTTGCGGTTATAAACGTAGGCGCGGCGACAGAATCGGAAATGAAAAGCAAAAAGTTCAAAGTCGAAGACGCTTTGAACGCCACAAGAGCCGGAGTTGAGGAAGGAATAGTCGCGGGCGGCGGAGTAGCTCTTTTAAAAGCGCAGTCAGTGCTTGAAAAAGTCAAACCCGCAAATGAAGACGAAGCGACCGGCATAGCCATTATTCTCAAAGCGCTAGAAGGCCCGGTAAGAATGATAGTCGAAAACGCCGGAATCGAGCCTTCGGTTGTCGTTGACAAAATAAAGAATTCAAAAGACGCCACATACGGCTATAACGCAGACACAAACGAATATGTGGACATGGTAAAAGCCGGAATAGTAGATCCCGCGAAAGTTACCAGAACCGCGCTTGAAAACGCGGCTTCCATAGCGGGTTTGATTCTCACAACCGAAACTTTGGTCACCGACATCCCCGAGAAAAACCAGAAAATGCCCATGGGCGGCGGAATGCCTCCGATGCCGGAATATTAAAGGCAGGTACGAAAAAATAATTACGAATTACAAATTACGAATTACGAATCAAAGACAAAGTAACGTAACAAGTAAGAGTAAGTAACAAACGGCAGCGGCTGAAAAGTATATGTTTTCGGCGGCTGCCGTTTGTTTTTAATTTTTTTAATACACCCCGCAGCTTGCTGCTGGGAACCGCTTAGTCGTCATTCTGCGCGAAGTCGCAGAATCTATAAATTATAGACCCTGCGACTTCGCGCAGGGTGACAACTGATACCGCGCAGTCTTGCTGCGCGGAGGTTCATTCGTAATTCGTAATTGTCGTTGTTAATTGTCGTTGTTATTGCCGTTACGCTTTTAGTTTGCTATATTTTTAAAAACTTTAACGCCTGTGTAAGCAGGGG
>WQUP01000133.1 GCA_009782015.1 Endomicrobiia bacterium
TCCCAACCTCCGCCATACTTTTTGCAGACGTTCAAAAAGTATGCAAAAAAACTGCCGCCGGATGCACATTCGCTATGATTTTCACGGCAAATCCGGAACTGACACGCAGTGTCACCCTGAAAGGACAAAGTCCTTGAAGGGTCTAGACCTCTAGATCCTTCGTTGAGGACGAAGTCCTCGCCTCAGGATGACACCTTTGGTGTCATTTTGCTCAAACAACCGGATTTGAATAATCCGCAAAAATCCTACGCTCATAAGCCGCGCAAAATGCGGCAACAACGAAAAGATAAAAACGGCAAAGCCGTTAATTCCCCTTTTGTAAAAGAGCCTGCCCTGAGCGAAGGGACATCGTCCCGAAGTCGAATGGGGGTGGCAGGAGACAAGGTCTCGGCAGGAGACAAGGTCTCCTGACGGGGTATCGCCGTTGCAGCAGTGTTGTTCCTTAAAGACTTTAAAGTCCTTAAGGACCTTAATGTCCTTAAAGTCGTAAGAAGTAGCCTCAAATGAAGAAAATCATAGCAATCAACTGCAGTCATCGTGAGGGGAATTAACGGCTTATCTAAATGAAGCCATGTTTTTACTGTCCGAGAATCTTTTTTGCGGTTGTCGTGGCCCAGTCAACCGTCTTTTTGTAGAACGAAAGAGGTATGCCGTTTGGCGCGGCTATGTAAATGCTGTTTTGCACAACGGCTTTAGGTTTGAGTTCGTCAAGGCCGGAAAGTTTATATTTATAGTTGTTCAAAAGCGTGTTATCCATAATGCCGGATTTCTTTGCCGAAGTTTGTTTTGATGCGGACGCTCCTTCAGTCTGGCTGTCTGGCTCTTCGCTGCCGCTGATTTCATCTTCCGGCTCTATTGTTGAGATAGCCACAGCTTCCGTCGGTTCCTGCCTGTCTTGCGCTTGCCGGGCTTCTTCCAAAAGTCTTGCTTGTTCCTGTTCGGCCGCCAGCTTTTCGGCTGTAAGCTTTTCAGCCGCAAGTTTTTCAGCTGCAAGCTTTTCGGCTGCAAGCCTGGAGGCTGCAAGCCGATCGGCTGCAAGCCTATCGGCTTCTTCTTGAGCTTTCTTTTTTGAGGCAGCTTCTGCCTTGGCAGCTTCGGCAACTTTTGCCGCGGCCGCTGCTTTTGCTTTTTCTTCGGCTTGCGCTTTTTGCTGCGCAAGTTTAGCTTGCTGCGTTTCAAGTTTTGCCTGCTCGCCGGCTTTAGCTTTTGCCGCTTTAGCCTCAAGCTTTGCTTGTCTGTTTTCCGCGGTTATCCTTGCCTGCTCGTCAGCTTTTGCCTGTTTTGCGGCGGCCGCCTGCGCCGCTGCTTCGGCTTTCTGTCTTGCCTTTTCTTGCGCTATAATTGCCTGCGCTTGACGCTCCTGCTCGGCTTGTTGAGCTTCGGCTTGTTGAGCGGCATTCTCTTTAGCCTGCTGTTCTTCCAAAGCTTTTTGCTGCGCTTTTTGTTGCGCTGCTGCCTGGCGTTGTGCTGCCTGCTGTTGCGCTGCCTGAAGTTCAGCTTCTTTTTGGGCAGTTTCTGCCCTGGCAACTTCGGCAACTTTTGCCGCTTCTGCCGCCGCTGCAGCTTGTTGCTGTTTCAGCGATTCTTTTTCCGCGGAATTGTTTGAAGAGCAGAAAGTATATCTCAAGCCGAGATTGCCGTATATGTTTTGAAATTTGTCCGCCGCGTAGTAACTTGCGTTTGCAAAAACTTTAAGCCTTTCCCAAACTCTTACCGCTGCGCCGATGCCTGCTCCGAATATTACCTGGGATTCTTCGTATCCGCGGCTGTAGAAGCTTTCGGAAGTTCCGTCAAAAACGGATTTTACTTCCGGCGCGGTACCGCTAAAAAGATATTTTGCTTCCGTATTTACGTAAGCGCTCCATTTTTTGTCGTCATACGCAGCTCCGGCTCCGAGCCGGCCGGCTGATCTGAAATAGTTTCCGCCGTCAACTTTTAAATCAAAAGCGCCTGCTCCGCTTTCCGTAAATCCGCCGTAATTTGAGTTTCTCGCTTCAAGCCCTGCATACGGCCTGAAATTTATATTTTGCGCCGCTTCAAATTTCAACGCGCCTTCAACATCGCCGCCGAAAGTCATGCCGCTGAAACTGCCTTTGGCAGTTCCGTTATTAAAAGGTATGTATCTTGTAGTATCATAGCTGTCGTAACTTCCCGCAACCAAAGCTTTCACTTCCCAAAAATTTTCGATATAGCCGCCGTAAACGCCAAGCCCGGTGTCTGAAATATCCGCGCTGTTTCCGGGAATCTGGCTTATGTCGTGCCCGTCGTACTTTCCGTATATGCCTAACATTATTTTGCTGTCAGCCAAAAATTTGTCGTAACCGCCCATCGCTCCGTAAGAAACGTCCTGATAATCGTTGATAGAGTTGTCATCCCCGCCGTATCTGGCGTATCCGCCGGTCGCCTGTAACCATACGCCGCTGCTTGTGTTTCCGTCGGGACAGTGGTTCTTTATTCTGTCGTAAATCTTATCGCTTTCCGAGTCAAGAGCCGCGCTCCTGATAACGTTTGCAAGAAAGTATCCCGAAATCTGCGAAAGAGCGGCTCTTTGTCCCTGCTCGTCCAATGCGGTAATGTCGTTTATAACTGTCATAAGCGCCGAGGGCGCTGCCGAGCCTGCGGAAATGGAGTCTAAGACTCCGGCGGTTTGCCGCTGGTTGTAAGAAATGCCGCTCAGCGCGGCAAAATTGGTGAGAAAAGCGCCGTTTATAATCAGCCTTACCAAATTGGGAATGCTGTAATCTATTGAGTATGCCAGCTCCGCGCTGTTTATCGAGCTTGACGCAAAAGTTCCGGAAACTGTGGTATTTGTGCTTTCCACTATGTTAAACACGGAGTTGTTATACGTTCCGACGCCGGCTTGTATGGAAAGATTTCCGCCGACCTGCGCCGAGCCCGAGGTTACTTTGTCGTTTGTGCCGTCGTCAAATATGTCAACTTTCAAGTTAGAAAAGCTTTTAAAAGTTCCGGCTTCAACGGTTTCCGCCGTGCCGTTTTGCATGTCAAGCGCGCTGCCCGAAGGAAGCGCAAGATTTGCGCATTTTAAAGAAGCGCCCGAAAGAAGGGCGATGTCGCCCGCCGATATATTAAAACTTCCCCATATTTTGTTTATTCCGCCGAGGCGCAAAGTTTGCACCCCCGTTTTGTTTATAATTATTCCCGCTGAGAGCGGGTCAGTGACTATGCCGCCTTCCATAGTTATGGGATTTGCTGCCGCGTTAAGATTCAGCGTTGAGTTGATATCCATATATATGTCGTTAGGCGTTCCGTTTGCGGTGTTTCCCGTAAAAGTAATTGCGCCTCTGTCGGCGTTAAGCGTTACATTGCTTGCGGAGATATACAACGCGCCGCCGTTTGCGCTTACCGTGTTGTTTTCAAAAAGGATTTCGCCGCCGAAAACCGCGGCGGTATTGTTTGCAATCGCTATCGCGCCGCCGGAAGCGGCCGAATTGTTTTTAAAAGAGGCCTGCGTTGTCCACGCAAAATCAAGCGTTGAGCCGGACGAGTAAACCGCGCCGCCTTCCGCGCCCGCCGAGTTGCCCGAAAAAGATACGTTTCCGCTGAAACTTGCTATGCTTGGCGCGCCTGCCGCCGAAGAGTTTGCGGCATATATCGCTCCGCCGCTGCCTCCGGCAGAATTGCCGTTAAAAGAGTTTGTCTGTCCGAAAATGGATACGCCGCCGAGAAGATACATCGCTCCGCCGTCTGCGGACGCGGCATTGTTTGAAAAAACCGTTGCCGTAAAATTTCTGTAGTCGGCCGGAACGCCTGCGGAGTTATTTTCAAGATACATCGCTCCACCGTTGCCCGCTCCGCCGTTTGTCACAAAAAGATTGGATATAGTCAAATTGAGAAGCGATGATGACGCGTCGTTGAGGAATCTGTTGCCTGCGAGATTGACGGCGTAATTGTTGCCGTTGAATGTTTTGGAGTAAATAAAATCAGGGAGAGGGGCGGAAAGCGTTATTGAAGAGGTAAACGTTTCCAAAGAAGACAAAGGGTCGGCTATTTCCGAAGACAGCGACGCAAAATCAGAGACGTCTCCGGCGTATGCCGCCGCAGAAAAGTTCAGCATCGCTGCCGCTAACAACATGCATGAAAATTTTTTGATCATGCCGCAAAACCTTTTTGGCGTAGTCGGACTTCGGGAGATACTGCGAACACGAAAATGGTATAAAAAAATAAGACCATTTACAAATAAAAACCGCCGCAAAATGCAAAAAAATTGTGAATTATAACGGCGGAAGTTCAGCGGCTCGGAAGTTCAGCAGCTCAGCAACTGCAACGACGAAGCCTTTGCCTTTGCCGAACTTCCGGGCTTCTGAGCTCTCCTAGCTTCGGCGCGCGATGCGCTTGCGCATTGCGCGCCTCACCGTATTTTGATAAAATCTCAGCCGCAGCCAACGGGGTAATATTATGATAAAAATACTGCTTGTTGATGACGAAGTTTACGCAAGAGACAATATGGCAAGGCTGATACAGCGCAAAGGCTTTGCGGTATGCGTCGCAGGCAATGCCGACGAATGTCTCAAAGTTTGCAAAGAAGAAAAGCCCGACGCGGTTTTTTTAGACATTATGCTTCCCGACAACGACGGCGACCACCTTTTTCCTTACATAAAAGAAATAAATCCCGACATCGCAATTTACTTTATCACCGGCTCCGGCACCATTTTTACCGAAGAGCACGCCAAAGAACTCGGCGCCGCCGGTTACATGCAAAAGCCGGTTTACATGGAAAACCTGTTCGCGCTGCTTGAAGAGATAAAGAAGAAAGCGGAGAGCAAATAAAGGCGATGCAGGGATGCGAAGATGCAGGGATGCAGAGAAACAGCTTTATCAGCGGCAAAGCAATAAATTCCCCTTTACTTAAAGGGGTGAGTGTGCGACGAATAAGAGCCTGTCCCGAAAGGTAGCAGTTCGGGAAGCACGAGACGCGAACGGGCGCGATGGCACAATGTGCCTGTGAGCGCCCCGGATGGCAAAAAACGAAGTTTTCTGACGGGGCATGGCTTTTATTAGCAGAATCGGGGTGCGGGGACAAAGCTCCCGACGCAGTATTTGCCGGCAATGAGGAAATAAAAATGTCATTTACAGAAAACAACAGAATTGAATATAAAGAGAAGCTTACCGACAACTTGGAGAAATATGTTGTCGGCTTTGTTAATTCTAAGGGCGGAGAAATTTATATCGGAATAAGAGACGACGGGAGTGTTGCCGGCGTTCATAATCCCGATGAAATTCAACTAAAAATCAAAGACAAACTTATCAACAACATACGTCCGAGCATTCTGGGGCTTTTTGATATTGTTGCGGAAAAAAGAGACGGTAAAACTATAATAAAAATTTCTCTTTCCGGCGGAATGGAAATGCCTTATTATATCAAGCAAAAAGGCCGTTCGGAATCCGGCTGTTTTATGCGCATAGGAAGTTCTACCCAGCCGTTAACCGAACAAATGATAACGGACTTGATGTCAAAGCGGCATCCCATATCTCTTGCGAGAATGCCTTCTTTGCATCAAGACCTTACGTTTAAACAGCTTAGAATGTATTATGCCGAAAATAACAAACCCTTAAACGAAAACCTCGCGCAAACTCTGGACTTCTATACTCCGGAAAAGAAATACAATCATGTCGCATATCTGTTTGCCGACAATAATAATGTTTCGATTCGTCTCGGAAAATATGCGGGAAAAGATAAGCTTGATTTGATAGGAACGGAAGAATACGGCAACTGTTGTTTTGTCAAGGCAATGCAGAAAATTATAGACCGGTTTGAGATAGAAAATATCACGCAATCCCAAAAACGCGGATTGAAAACCCGGCTGGACAAAAAATTAGTCGATAAAGACGTTTTGCACGAGGTAATAATAAATGCTTTTGCGCACAACGATTATTCCCGCGGCGACACCCCTATTTTTGAAATATTTTCAGACCATTTTACGATTACTTCTTTCGGCGGATTAGTTGAAGGCTTATCTTTAGAGAAATTCTTTAACGGCATCTCTATGCCGAGAAACCGCGAAATAGTAAGAATCTTCAAAGACCTTGAATATATGGAGCAGATAGGCTCCGGCATCCCTAAGATTATTTCCAAATACGGCAAAGATTCCGTCTCAATAGACGGCGCGGTTATGCAAATATTATTGCCTTTTGACTTTTTAGGAAATGAAGATGCGGCATATAGCGCAGCCGGTCAAAAAACTAGCCTAAAAACTAGCCTAAAAACTGACCTAAAAACTGACCTAAAAATACTTAATGCCATAAGAAGAAATCCGGCTGTTTCTACCATTGAATTGTCTGAAATTTTAAACTTAAGCATATCCGGAATAAAATGGAACTTAAACAAGCTGAAAAAAGACGGACTTATCAGACGCGCCGGAGCGAAGAAGGGCGGGTATTGGGAAATGATTAACGGAAGAGTGAAGAGCGGAGAGTGACGAGTAACGAGTGAAGATACGGCGATAGCGGCAGAGCCGTTAAATTCCCCTTTAGCATAAAGGGGTGGCAGAAACGGAGTTTCTGACGGGGTATGGTCTTGCGGTAACTAAAATAGAAGCTGAGATGGCTGGGAAGTTGAGCAGCAACGATAACAAAGCCTTTGTTTTTGCCAAGCTTCCAAACATCCTAACTTCTAAACTTCTGTCTTTTAACAAAAGAGGGGCAAATGAAAAAATTTTTGATAGTTCTTCTTTGCTGCTGTTTTACGTTGTCCGTTTTTAAAGTTCCGGTTTATTCTTACGGAAGCCAAAATTACGAAGATTTCAGCGAAGAAAAATCAAAGTACAGAATTCTAATAGGCATCATTCTCGTAGTCGGCGGCGGCTTCCTGGCCTACGACGGCTTCAGATCAGTCAAAGTGGATATATCAAAGCCTTCATACAGCATATTAAATCTTCAAAGCAGGTGGAATGTTCGATCAGATGGCTTTTCACTTTGGATAAAATCAAGAGGCGATATTGTCAATACCGGCAATGTAACGCTTCATGTAACCAATATGGAGGTAAGATATCAAACCAACAGTCCGAATTACTACTACCCTGATCAAGGAGCACTGGGAAATATTTCGGGCGATAGCGTAAACATAGGGGCAGGACTTACGCTCAATGTCAATGATCAAGTATATTGGTCTGTGGCTAAACCACATACGAGAGATATAATGCATCCAAATGATCCAAAGGGGGATCAAGGACAAAAAGGAGACGATGATGGAAACGATAACTGGTTTCCCGACAATATAGATTCTAATACCTATGCCGAAGTCGTAAACCTGAAATACACATGGGACAAAAAATATAAAACACAGATGAACAGTCCGTACGAAGGCATAGCCGGAGTTGTTCTTTTGGGAGCCGGCGCATATCTGCTTATAGACTACATAGTCAGTCTCAATAAATTTGAATACTACATGAAAAAACACAGCATGGACGTGTATGTCCAAAACTCGTCCGACGAATTCCGTCTGATGTTTTCTAAGAGAATGTGATAAAGGCAATTAACAAAGCGCTTTTATAAAAATTCCTTGCATTTTGTGTCATTCCCGTGAAAACGGGAATCCACATGTGTCGTTAAAGGAATAAGGTAAAAAGCAAACGATGAGCAAAAATGGATACCCGCTTTCACGGGTATGACACTTCTTAACTAAAAAATAGGTTAAAAAATGAAAAGAATTTATCTTTTTTTAAGTTTATTTTTTTTAAGTTTCCCAGCTTTAGCTGATGAAATTAAAAAAGATACTGATTTTTTTACAAATGATTGTCAAACATCTTTTCCTGCAATAAAAGTTAATCGTTTCGATAATGTCAATGAATTTTTTGTTAAAAACACAGGACTTTTGTGCGAAATAGATTACGATAATTACGTTCAAACCGTTAATCCATTTGATGTTCCTACAATCGGTTACACTTCTTCTGGGTCGTCGAATAGAGATGACGGTTTAAAAATATCCAGAGATATGAATAATGATATTTATTTAGCTGGGAATCCAGGGGTCGGGCCATATGATGTAATAAAAAAATATACTAATAGTATTGAACAATGGAGTATTGCCCCCAGTACTTCAACAACTTCTACCATAGTTGCCAATGGATTAATCCTTTCAAAAAATAATAATTTTTTATATGCGATATATAATAATGACGGAAATCCGCTTCCTGCTACTACAAAAAGAGAAATATATAAAATTAATAAGCAGACCGGAGCGTATTCAGTTATATATAGCACTCCGAGAGCAACGGTGTCTCAAGCTTGTCTTCCAATAAGTTATGTTGTTGATGAAAATGATGACAGTATTTATCTGCTGTCTGCAACAGATAATAAAAAACTTATTCTCCAAAAAATAAATTCCTCCGGGGTTCAGGTTTTTCAGAGAGAATTTACCGGGACATCGGGGCAATATATCTATGCCGACAAAATGATGTTTTTAAATAATGGTTTGATTTTTATAAGAGGTGTTGACGGTTTTCTTGCAAACGGGCAACGTTCTCAATGCAATGACATAATTGCACTGGTTGATAAGCAAGGCAATATTGTTTCAAATTTTATTATAAACAATACGTTGGCCCCTTCTGGACAAACCGGACAAATAGATTATATCTTTGCTGGTGCTGATGAATACTGTATTTATTACATATGTCAAAGTATTTATGATTCAAGTAATCCATTAAGGCAGACAGAGAATGGCGCGTGTAAGGTATTGTTGTATAACTATCAAAACCAATTAATCAAAACTCTTTATTTACCTGGTAGAACAAATAATGCTAATTATCAATATCCTTTTTTTACATATGATCATTTCAATAGTTATGATCAGCATACAAATCCATTGTATGAGGCATTTGTAAAAAATAAAAAGTTATGTGTACCTTTTTCTTATGATACTAATACTGGCATGAAATACTCATACAACGTAGATCTAAACAACCCCCTCATATCCTTAAAATACAGCGAAGATCAAAACTTTATTGACAAAACATCTAACCCGACGTACATATCTCAAAAAAGCCAGAATATAACATTTAGAGTAAAGTATAAAAATTTCAGAGCAAAAGCGCCGGCGCTTTTAAGGGTGCATATTTACGCCGATGGAGTTTCAATAGCAAGCAGTCCTTTTTCTCTGTCTGCTATTAATCCCAGCGATATTGACTATGCTAAAGGCGTTGATTATTCCGTTGCGGTTCCGATGATTTGTAGCGCTAACACGGCATATACTTACCAATTTGAGCTAACCGACGGAGTAAGCCTGTTTAACAGCGATACATACACTTTGCCCAATTACCTGCCCGGAAAACCGGTTGCTGTAAGTCCGAACGCTCACGGCGAAAAAGTCAGCTATGTAAACGTTCCGTTGGAGTGGTCTTGCGGTACTTCAAGCGTTACTTATACTTTGCAAATAGCAGGGCCTTACGATGTTCCCTCAAGCGTTTATTCGTGGACAACGGCATATTCCGGCAGCAGTCCGACGTATTCTCTTGCGCAGTTGGAAACCGGAAAATATTACTACTGGAAAGTTTCGGCGGCGAATTTTTCCGGCGTTAGCGAAGAGAGCGATGTTTTTTTCTTCAAGGCTTTTGATATTCCTATACCGCCGAAAAGAGTGAGCCCTAATGAGAAAGTCGAGATAATCGGGAATTCGAATATCCGTATTGAATGGTATTGCCCGACCCGCAACGTAACGTATTCGCTGAAAATGGCAGGGCCTTATTACTCTCCTACAAACGCTTATATGTGGAGAGAAGCGTATAGCGGTTCAAGAAACTATTATAATGCGCCGTTCTTGGAAGCCGGCAAATATTACTACTGGAAAGTTTCTGCGGCGAATTTTGAAGGCGACAGCGCCGAAAGCGAAATATTTTCTTTCAATATCACAAAGCTGTCCGGACAAAAGGCTTTTAACGCTCCTAATCCCTTTAATCCGGCAAAAGGACAGAGAACTCAGTTTGTTTTCAATATGCCAGAATCCGGAACGGCGAAAATAATTATTTATTCCGAATACGGCGATAAAGTGTGGGAATCCGAAACCGTTTCCGCATCATCCGCGCAAGGCAGCGCGATAATTACGTATGACGGCAGGGACAATTCGGGAAAAATGTTGTATAACGGATCATATCTTGCCGTAATAACAAAAAAATACGGCGGAAAAACAAGCATGGAAAGAGTCAGGATTCTCATAGTAAAATAACGGAATTATGCTTTCTTTGCAGCGCAGTTAGCCGACCAATTCCGACATTAATATTTTCACGACGAGATGCTGAAACAAGTTACGGAAGTAAACTTCCGAGATCCCTAAACAAGTTCGGGATGACACTTACTGGGAAGTGTAGGTTTTAGGTTTTTTTTGGAGACATCAAAATGCGATAATGAGATGTTTCGGGCGGCGTTCTCAAAGAGATTGCGACGGCAACGGCAATTAACAAAGTGCAATCTGCAAACGGGTCTCTCTAAAAACTCCGGCAAGGCCGTGTCATTTCAGCGAAAACGGGAATTCGCGAGAGGTTTACGTTTAGAGGCAAGCAAGAGGGAAAATGAAAAAATTACCAATAAGCATCCAGTCATTTGAAATTTTAAGACGAAACGGTTGTGTGTATGTTGACAAGACAAAGTATGTTTTTGACTTGATAAACAACGGAAGAGTTTTTTTTCTTTCCCGGCCGCGCAGGTTTGGGAAATCTTTGCTGATAAGCACTTTTGAGGAATTGTTCAAGGGCAGCAAGAGTCTTTTTGAAGGGCTGTATATTTACGACAAATGGAATTGGGCTGAAAAATATCCCGTGATTCATTTGGATTTTGCGGAAATAAATTATGAAACTAACCTGAAACTTGAAACGGACTTGCTTAATTTTATATCCGAAACGGCAAAACAATATGGTATTGAATTGACAGCCGACAATCTTGTAAGCAGATTTTCGCAGCTGATAAAGCAATTGCACGGCATAACCGGAAAAGGCGTTGTAATCTTGGTTGACGAATACGATAAGCCCATAACAGACAGCCTGTCAAACAAAGAAGTTTTAGCGTCAAACAAAAGAACGCTCCATGATTTTTATCAGGTAATAAAAGCAACCGACGAGCATTTAAAGTTTGTTTTTCTGACGGGCGTATCAAAATTTTCCGGACTTTCCGTATTTTCGGCGTTAAACAGCATTAACGATATAACGGTTGATGAAAGATATTCCGCCATTTGCGGCTACACGCAAGAAGAGTTGGAAGAAAATTTCAGAGATTATATAACGGAACTTTCAAAAAAATTAAACTTAACACACGAAGAAGTCGCCGCCTCCGTTAAAGATTGGTATAACGGCTATTCTTGGGACGGAAAAATATCGGTTTACAACCCGTTTTCAACTCTTATGCTTTTTGACAAAAAAGAATTTAAAAATTATTGGTTTCGCACCGGTACGCCTACTTTTCTTATGGAATTAATCCTCAAGCGCAACAGGCCGCAGGCGTTTCTTGAAGCAATAGAATTGCCGGACAGCTCTTTTGAAAGTTATAATCCGGATAATTTAAGCGAGATTCCGTTATTGTTTCAAACGGGATATTTGACGGTAAAAGACAAAAAATCAAGTCAAAAAGGCGTTCAATACACCCTTGATTTTCCAAACGCCGAAGTGAAGGAGTCTTTTTTTCAGTATTTGTTAAGCGCCTACACCGCAAATACGCCGGACATCATCCCTGAAATGTTTAACAGAATATCGCGGCAGCTGGAAAATTTAGATTCCGCCGGACTGCAAGACAGCATAACCGCTTTGTTTGCCAATATTCCGTATCAAATAAAAACCGACAGCGAAGCGTATTATCATTCTATATTTTTAATATGGCTTAAAACATTGGGCTTTGACATACAAGGGGAGATAAGCACAAACAGAGGCAGAATAGACGCGGTTTTAAAGCAAAATAATTATACGGTTATAACC
>WQUP01000134.1 GCA_009782015.1 Endomicrobiia bacterium
GAACATTGACGCAGGAAGCGCCCGGGCTTGACGTCGGAGTTCTTGTCAGATTTTCAAACGGATTGTCCGTAGGCTACAGCGGGAAATATTTGAATTCTCCTGACATCGGCGTGACAACGGACGACTACATATATCCGACAAACGTTTTAGGCATAGCGTATTTCAGCGAAAATCTTCCTCTTTTACACCTGCCCTATTTTACCATAGCCGCTGACTTGGAAAACAGAAACGGAGAAAACACATTGAAGATAGGAGCGGAGACCCGCCTTCTTGACGGCTCGTTGGCATTGAGAGCCGGCGGATGGAGAGAGCAGCTGAACTTCGGAGCCGGATACGGTCTTGATTTCGGCAAAGAAAAAAAGTCCAGGCTAAGCATAGATTACGCCTTCGGCCTGCCGATAGGCGGCATACAGGATTCGACAGGCTCGCACTTTTTAAGCTTGAGTTACAGGTTTCCTTAGTTGCAGTAAGCTGTAAAATGAGTAAAATTTTAAACACGGGGGTAAAGGATGAAGAAATGTGCAATTGCAGTATTGTGTCTTATGTTTGTTTCAACGGCGGTTTTTGCGGCGGCGTCAGGCGGCGGGAAGAGTTCTGCGTCTGCGGCAGCAAAGACGACCGGCGCGTATGAGGGGCAGATGGCAATAGGTTATGAGGCCGGCGTGCTGACGGGCAATAACAGCGCTATTGCTTTCAGATACTGCGTGAATGATATGTTTTCGTTTGAAGGTCTTTTAGGATTTGGCACGGGAGACGCTCTCTTCGGCAGAAATAACACCGGGCAAAACGTCAGCGGCAGCATGTTCGCGTTCGGCGTTAAATCTTTTTATATTTTCCAAAGATACTCCAGCTTTAATTTTTACGGCACATTCGGAATGAGCATAGGCGTATTGAGTCCAAAAGGCGGAGATTCTTCAAGTCCTTTCGGACTTGTTGCGGGAGTCGGCGTTGAATACTTCCTTGCCCGCAATCTTTCGCTATCTTCGGAATTGGGATTGGGCGGAACTTTTGTTAAAGACGGCAATTCCTTCGGAACTTTCGGAGATTTTTTACCTAACTTCGGACTCAGATACTATTTCGGCTCATAATAAACTCTGCCGATATTTTCCGTTTCTGCCGGCCTTTCAAAAAGCCGGCAGAAACGGAACAGCATGACTATCAATGAAAAAGGGGTACAGATGAAAAAAATTTTAACGGCTCTTGTTTTGTCGGCAATTATAAGCGCGTCTTCCTTTGCCGCGGATGCGGGGAAATATTATGCCATAGGCGCGATAGGTTACCTCACTGACTCTACAAGTTACAACGGCACGTCCGGGACAAGTTCCTCAGAGTCAGGCTATGAGTTTTCTATTTCGCCTCAGATCGGGTTTAATATAACCGATAAACTTGATGCCGGCTTGGGTTTTACATATTATACGACAAAGAAAAGCAGTAAATATTCATCATCCGGCTCTACCGGATATGGAATTGCGCCTTATGTCCGTTATGAGTTAGCGAAATCCGGAGATTTTCGCTTTCTAGCAAAATTTTTAGTAAGTTACGATACCTCTAAAGCGGACTACTCCGGAGCACAGGCTGTGGATACTTACGGTTTGCTGCTTTCTCCGGTTGTAGAGTATAAAGTTACCAAGTATTTCTCCCTTGTCGCAACTGCCGGCGTTTTAGGTTTGACTTTCACTTCGCAAGGTAAAGTCAATACCACGACTTTCGGATTTAACAGAGGTCTCGGCGGAGAACTCGGAGTCTCTTTCAATTTTCTTTAATTCAAGATAAAATAAACTCTAAAAAAGGCAGCCGTTTCATAAGCGGCTGCCTTTTTGCTTTTGGATATATCGGCCGCGGCAAACGCTTAGCCGTCATTCTGAGAGGACAACGTCCTCGAAGAATCTAGGCAAACAGACCTGTAGTTTTGTCGTCTAGATCCTTCGTTGAGGACAAAGTCCTCGCCTCAGGATGACACCTTTGGTGTCATTTTGCTCAAACAACCGGATTTGAATAATCCGCAAAAACCCCACGCTCATAAACGCGCATAATGCGGCAACTACAACAACTGAACTGACACGACGAACTGCAGTGCGCTTTGCGCGCCGAAGTTTAGAAGTTTGGAAGCTTGGCAACGGCCATACCCCGTCCGATGACATTGTCCTAGTCCACCCCTTTTATGAAAAGGGGAATTAGAGACTTGTCGTTGCCAAACTTCCAAACTTCTAAGTTCTCTAAACTTCCGGCCTTATTGCCTTTATTAGAAAAACCGCCGGTTTTTATGTATAATTGTTTCGCTTTACGAATGATAATGCAGAGGGTTAGACGGTTAGAGGATTGGATGTTTAGCGGCGAAAAGAGTTAAAGGCGGTTGCTAATCTTCCAAACTTCCAAACTTCTAATCTTCCGTTTTTACGGAGGAACGAAAATATGGCACGCGGTAACGGCAGTGTTTCAGAGTTGCAGCAGGAAAGACGCAAATTCAAACCGGTTTTGCCGGCAATTTTGCAGGCCGGAGCGGGTTCGGTTAAAGCCAAACTCGGAAAAGCTACAAAATCAGTCGCGGATCAGGAAAAAGTAAAAGAAATATTCGACCATACTTACGGCTTGCCTGAAGCGGCCTTTGCCAAAGGCGCAAATCCGGCGGCAAAGAAAAAAGCGGTCAAAGTCGCCGTTGTCCTTTCCGGCGGGCAGGCTCCGGGCGGGCATAACGTGATAGCAGGCCTTTTTGACGGATTGAAAAAGGCAAATCCTAAGAATACGCTTATAGGTTATCTCGGCGGGCCTTCCGGCATACTTGAAAACAAGTTTAAAACGATAACCAAAGACATGCTGGACAACTACAGAAATACCGGCGGATTTGATTTTATACAGTCCGGAAGAACGAAAATAGAAACGCCCGAGCAGTTTGAAACCGCAAAAAAGAATCTCGTCGAAAATAAGATAAACGCGCTCGTATTTGTGGGCGGCGACGACTCAAACACCAACGCGGCGCTTATAGCGGAGTACGCAAAGAAAGAAAATATCGCTCTGTGCGTTGTGGGCGTTCCGAAAACTATAGACGGAGATCTTAAAAACGAGCATATCGAAACCTCTTTCGGTTTTGATACCGCGACAAAAATATACGCCGAGCTTGTCGGAAACATCTGCAGGGATGTGAACTCCGCCCAAAAATATTGGCATTTTGTCAGGCTGATGGGGAGAAGCGCTTCCCACATTACGCTAGAAGTCGGCTTTAAAACGCAGCCCAACATAGTTTTGATTGGCGAAGAAGTACTTGAAAAAAAGATGACGCTTGCGCAGATAGTTGACGGTATAGCTGATGTTGTCATAAAGCGTGCGCAGCAGGGCAAGAATTTCGGCGTGGCGCTGGTGCCGGAAGGGCTGATAGAGTTTGTCCCAGAGATGAAAGAGCTGATCTCCGCTCTCAACGACGTTTTAGCGGAAAACGCTTCGGAAATAGCCGCTATGAACTCTACCGAAGAGAAAAAAACTTTCGTTTTCCAAAATCTGCCTCAGCATCTGTCTGCGCTTATGAAGTCTCTTCCCGCGGGAATAGCTTCGCAGCTTATGCTTGACAGAGATCCCCACGGAAACGTTCAGGTATCTCTCATAGAGACAGAGAAGCTCCTGACGGAAATGGTTCATAAAAAACTTTCGGAGCTTAAAAAAGAAGGAAAGTACTCGGGCAAATTTTCCGCAATAATGCACTTCTTCGGATACGAAGGCCGCTGCGGCATACCGTCGAATTTCGACGCGAATTACACTTACGCTTTAGGTTATAACGCGGCGGTTTTGGCGCTGAACAATCTCACCGGCTATCTTTCTTCCGTAAAAAATCTCATAAAGCCCGCAAAACAGTGGGCATGCGGCGGAATCCCGCTTACGATGATGATGAACATAGAAAGACGCCACGGAAAAGAAAAGCCGGTAATAAAAAAAGCGCTTGTAGATCTTAACGGCAGGCCGTTTAAAGAGTTCGTTAAAAACAGAGACAAATGGGCAATGAGCGAAAGCTACATATTCCCGGGCCCCATACAATACTTCGGCCCGGCTTCGGTTACCGACATGACTACTCAAACTTTGCAATACGAACAAAAGGCAGGTAAAAGGTAATAGCTAAATGGGGGCGGTATCATAAAAAAAGCGGTTTTATCATTATTTTTATTGCCATTGTTTATAGGCGCGGCGGTAAACGCGTTTGCAGCGCAGGTGTACGTAAACTCGGCGTCAGAACTTAATAACGCTATAATAAATGCCGTAAACGGCGGCACGATCACCATAACCAAGGATTTTGCCGCCGATGCCAATATAAGCGCTATAAACAACTTAAAAGTAAGTATCGGCAAAGACGGAACAACAGATTATTTTTTATCAGGCAATAACAGCTATGGCGGCTTCGCCATTGCGAATTCTACCGTATCTATAAACGGCATCAATTTGTCGGGGTTTAGAAAATCAGACTATGGCGGCGCGTTATACGCCGTCAGCTCAACAATAAAATATACGGGAAATAATATAATATTGAGTAATAATATTTGTTCTAATGCTCCTATCGGCTCTAACGTTTTCGGTTATGTTTACGGCGGCGCTGTTTACTCCGAGTCCTCTGCAAACACTTTTGTCAGTTCAGGGGTTATTAAGTTCTCAAATAACTCAGCTGCGGGGAGCGGTTCGGGACATGCTTCCGGTTCAGGCTCAGGCGGCGCCGTTTACTCCGTATCCTCTACAAACACTTTTGTCAGTTC
>WQUP01000135.1 GCA_009782015.1 Endomicrobiia bacterium
ATCTTCACGGTGTAGTCGTAAACGCCAATAACGTCTCCGTCATTTTTTATGATTTGTTTCAATAAGTTCAGGAACTTATCGTCCGTAAAAATACCTCTAACCGCGTGTTCCCCGTTAAGTCCTTCTCTGAATTTAACCAATCTGCTTGCCGTATCTTCCGGCAAAGCTAATTTCCCCCAGTTTACAAGCAATTTCAAGGTTTCAAAATCTCTGATTTCCATGGAAAATATCTTTGCACTTTTCTTTATTTTTTCTATATCCGGCTTATTATCTACCTCGTAGTTTAAAATTTCATCCAAAAACGTGTCAAAATACAGATTTTCTATGTCTTTTAAAGCGTCGGTATCGGATTCTTTTAAGCCTAGCGTTTTCACGGCGTAATCGTAAACGCCTAAAACGTCGCCGCCGTTTCGCGAAACCTGCATTAATAAGCCTAAGAATTCGCCGTCCGTAAAAGCTCTGTGTTTTTCGCTTGCGTCAAATTTCTCCCTTAAGACGTTCAGCTTTTTCAGTATGTCTTCCTGTAAACTGATATCCTCCTGCGTTAACGCGTATTTCTGGGATAAATCGTAGAAAGACTCTTTATTGCCTTCTCTCTGCTCTTTAGCTATCTGATATACGCGCATTTCCTGAGAAGGCTCTCTTAATGAAAAGCCTTCAAGATATGTTTCGGCAATATTGAGATATCTTGACGGATCTTGCGCGGCCGTTCCTATTGTTTTTTCCAGCGTTCTCATATTCGGCTGATACGGCAGGTTCGGGTCATTTGCGACTTTTTCGTGGAAATCGACCAGTGCTTCTATAAAATCATCCGCAACTCTGTAATTATTTTTCTTAGCGTATCTTTTGAGCATCTCGGCGGTTTGGTCTTTGGGCAGACCTTCGAGTATATAAACGCTGTGGCGGTTGAGCACTTCTCCGCTTATTCTCGCAGAAGCTGTGCCGCCCTTGTTTGCCATATTGCCCAGCGACACTATAAAAAACCCTTTTTTGGCGTAAATTACCCTGCCGTCCGGAAGAGTTACAAACCCGTACTGTAAAATGTTATTTAACGCGGCCAATGCCGTTTCGTCGCGCGGTTTATCGACTTCGTCTATTATTACGGGTTTTCCTTCCTGCATTGCTTTTATGACAAAACTTTCTTTAAATACCATTTTGCCGTTTTCCATTCCCCATTCGCCCAACAAATCCGTGCCCGAAGACTGAACGTTCAACTGCATCAAATCGGTTTTCATTCCCAGTACGTCGTTCAGCAGATAACCAGCAAGGACGGTCTTGCCCGTTCCGGGAACGCCCAGAAGCATTATATTGTTGCCAAGGTTTATGTCTTTCATCCACTGCCAGAACAAAAGCATATTCGCTGGCAAATGATAATGATCTTTCAAATTCGGCGCATCCGTCGTGTCATTCTGAACTTGTTTCAGAATCTTGCCGTTAACAGAAGACCCTGAAACAAGTTCAGGGTGACGAATTGATATCGTCACTTTGTATTCGCCTTTGCCCAAGCTTATTGTTCCATTTTTATCGTCGTATTCAAATTTTATATCTTCCGGCTTATCGTATCCCATCAGAAAATCTTTTGGATATTCGTTGTCCAGCCCTTTTGTCCCCAATATGTTCTTTAATATTTTGTTAAACTCTTTCTGTTCGTTTGCGGACAACGTCTCCGATCCGTAAGCCGCGTTTATCAAGCCGTGCATGTATTCTTTGTCTTTCGGATATATTTTTAAATGTTTGGCTATATTGAGCACGCTTCTGGGAGACAACGGCCTTGTCAGAACTTTATTATTTCTTATTGTCGCGGCAACGGTTACAATATCGTCAACCGTTAATTTTGCATCGTTATATTCTTTGCTGCCTTTTACTAAATCTCCGAACACGCTCCCCATGACCCTTGCTATTTCTTCTTCTTTCGTAGGATACGGCACTTCTATTTTTGCAAGCCTGCTTATAAAATCTCTTGCTTTAACGTTTAGATCTTTCCCGCTTACGTCTCTTTTTTCATGATCGTTGCTCAATACTATCACCCTGAACCGCGGATCGTATTTTAAGCCGGATATTCTGTCTCTTGTAAAAACAGTGTTTAACGCGGACAGAACACCGTCAAGCTTTACTTTGTCGACTTCGTCTATTATCACAAGCTCGCCGTTTTGGGCGGCTTCGTAAATTTCGGAAAACTGCTTTTTTGTAACGGTTACAGGTATTTTTACTTTTATTTTTCTGCCGTCGGGCGTTACTGCCGATATCGTCTTTTCGGCTGTGTCTATTACCGTCCTTTCGCTTATATCCCTCGGCGTCGTATTTGCGTGCAGGCTTACAAAACGCATGGGCATGCCGAGCATTCCCGCGAAAACAAAAGACAGCGCGTTTTTGCCGCTGCCGGTCTGCCCTTCAAGCCACAAATTTGTATTTCTCGCGTCGCTTTCAGGCTTACCGTAAGTTGTTAGCATCTGTTTTAATAATTCTTTACTGCCTTCGGTAAAAGTGAAAGGGATTTTCTCTCCGTTGCCTATTTGATAATAAACAGTTTCCGGAATTCCGGTCAAATCCTGCGGAAATACTTCTTTTGCGCTGTCTGCGCCGCTTAAAAACAGCTTTACCCTGCGCGGATCGTTTTTGCGGTTATCTATAGGAGCGGACACGCCGTTAATATCCAAGTATTTTTGGCCGTTTTTGACTGAATATTTTATAAGGTTATCGGCATACGTAACAGAGACGGCATTTTTTACGTAAACTTTATAATCTTCTATGAGTTTTTCAATATCAGAGACTATTGGTATGGATGTTTTAGAAACATCTCCATAATAATAATAATAAAATGTGCCGAGTTTGTATATTTCTCCCAAACCATCGCGTATTTTTTGAATTTTCTCATCGTCATATCCGTTGTTTTCAATCGCATCAAGAAACTCATTTATCGGATCGGCTATCAGCTTGTTAAATTTTTCAGTATTAACATAATACCTCTCAGTGCCGAGATTACCTCCGCCTTCACGTACTAACCCTTCACGAAACGCTCCATTCCAAGTCATATTTGAAAATGCTTTCTTAAAATCTTCTATTCTCTTATTTTCCGCTTCTTTGAATCGCTCTATTGTTAAGTTTTCGTTTGCGGATTTTTGCAGAACAGCCGTCTCTTGTAAAAATTTGCTCACTTCTTTCTGCCCGGCTACATAATCTGCCGTAACATCATCCGTAGCGTATATTTTCTTTTGCAGCTCATTTAATTTTTTCTTTATATCGTCAATATTCCCGGATGAAGCCCCGAAATCTTTAAGAGCCGCCGCGATTAACTCTTTAAACTTATTCCATTTATTATCATTAAGAAAACCTCTTTCTACCCCCGCAATAACTACAGGTTCAAAGAAATATCCGTCATCTCTGATATCATCCGAAAGGAATTTTAAACCCAGATGACGATGCTGCCCAAAGCTAGCGTCCACTCTTTCTTGTATACTGCCTAAATCCAATATATCCTCAAGCGTTATCTGCTTTTTATAACCGTCTAAAGTTCTGAGGCTGCCGAATATTTTTTTAACTTTTTTCCTGTTATTTAAAGAAAGTGAAAAACCTTCTAAATAAACGCTTAAAACATCGGAAAATCTTGACGGATCGCGGTCTAATGTGCCGATTGTTTTTTCAAGCGTTCTTACAGATGGTTTTTCTTTTATTTTATCGTCTTTCATTATTTCATAATGGAAATTTACCAAATTTTTTATAAAACCTTCCGGCATTTTATAGCCGTTAGATTCTGCGTAACGTTTCAGCATTTCTTCCGTTTGTTCCCGGGACAGCGGTTCCAATATATACACGCTGTGTCTGTCCATCACTTCGCCGCTGATTTTTGCAGAAGCCGTGCCGCCTTTATTAGGCAGATTGCCGGCGGAGACTACAAAGAAGCCTTTTTTTGCGTTAATTGTTGCTCCGTCCGGAAGAGTCACAAAGCCGGATTGCAGTATATTGTTCAATGCGGCCAATGCCGTTTCGTCGCGCGGTTTGTCAACTTCGTCTATTATTACCGGTTTGCCTTCAAGCATCGCTTTTACAACCAGGCTTGGTTTAAAAACCTGTTCCCCGTCTTCCAAACTCCACTCTCCCAATAAATCCGTCCCGCTTGACTGCACGGACAATGTCTGCATATCGGCGTCATAACCTAAAACGTCATTTAGAAAATAATTTGTAAGAACGGTTTTCCCCGTTCCGGGCACGCCCAATACCATTATATTGTCGCCAAGGCTTATATCTTTCATCCACTGCCAGAATAAAAACATATTCGCCTGAATGTGATATTGTTCTTTTAAGCTTAATTTTGCCTGCTTTAAATTTTCAGGTTTTATTGCGGTAGGAATTGTAACTTTGTATTCGCCTTTTCCCAAACTTACATAAACTATCCCGTTATTGACCGAATATTCAAATTCTTTAGGGTTATTTTTCAACACAACAGTTTCTATTATTTTTTTAAGTTCCCCGCTGATCACACTTCCGAATCTATCTTTGTTGACGAAGCTATCGTTATCGAGAAGTTTGTCCATAAAATCGTCTATAGATATTTCGCGGTTTTTCAGAGCATATAATTCTTCTGCTTTGGGATAAATATAATTGAATGAATCAGAATGGAGTGTATCAGACGGGTCATTAATTCTGACATAAATTCTCCTATTTTTCTTATCGTACCCGATCTCAACTCCGGCGCCTAGCTCCGGTTGATTAT
>WQUP01000136.1 GCA_009782015.1 Endomicrobiia bacterium
AAAAGCGCGGCAAAAATGACAAATGTTTTTTTCATCTACTGTTCCTCAAAATAACTGCATTGTTGTTCCCTCGCCCCTTGCGGGAGAGGGCAGGGTGAGGGGTCTGTCTCACATTTCAGCAGAGTACTATTTAGACCTCTAAAATTATACATCATACCCCTCATCCTCTTGCTTCGCAAGTCCTTCTCCCGCAAGGGGAGAAGGCAACAACTTCTATCTACTTTAAAATACTTTTCAATACGGAAATCTGCTTCAGAACGGATTTTCTCGAAGTTCCGCCGTAAGAAGTTTTCATGTCCGCTATATGCTTCAAATCGATGTACTTGTAAATATCGCTGCCGAAAATCGGATATTTTTCCGGATAAAATCTGTTGAACTCGTCAAGCGTGAGTTTGCCAAGCGTTTTTGACTTCTCCTTGCAGTAGAGAACGATCTTTCCGACAACGCCGTGCGCTTCCCTGAAAGGAACGTTTTTTCTGGCAAGATAGTCGGCGATTTCGGTCGCTTCCATAAAACCTTTTTCCGTGCTTTTAAGCGCGTTCTCTTTTGCGAACTTAAGCGTCGAAATCATCTCGTTCATAACTTCAAGGCACATTTTGACGTTGTCAACGGCGTCGAAAACAGGAGGTTTGTCTTCCTGTAAATCTCTGTTGTAAGCCAAAGGCAGAGACTTAACTATAGTCAGCATTGCAATCAAATCGCCGAAAATCCTTCCGGACTTTCCCCTTATGACTTCGGCGCAGTCAGGATTTCTTTTCTGCGGCATTATAGAAGAACCCGACGTAAATTTGTCGGCAATCGTCACGTAAGAAAATTCCGGATTCATCCAAAGTATTATCTCTTCGCAGAACTTCGTCAGATGAAGCGCGATCATGGACATGCAGAAAACGAACTCTATGGCAAAATCCCTGTCGCTGACTCCGTCCATCGAATTTTCGCACACCGAATCAAAATCCAAAAGTTTTGCCGCAAAATGTCTGTCGATTTTAAACGATGTGCCGGCCAAAGCCGCGCTGCCGAGCGGCAAAACATTGGCTCTTTTGCGGCAGTCCGAAAGCCTCTCTTTGTCGCGCTCAAGCATCCACGCGTAAGCAAGAAGATGATGAGCAGCCGATACAGGCTGTGCCGGCTGCAAATGAGTAAAACCCGACATAATCACGTCAATATTTGATTCCGCTTTTTTTAAAATTATTCTTTGAAATTCGTTTATAAGATCTATGCATTCATCGGTCTTCTGCCTGACATAAATCCTTAAATCTGTCGCGACCTGATCGTTGCGGCTTCTTGCCGTGTGCATTTTACCGCCGACAGATCCGATTCTTCTGATCAATTCTTTCTCAATGGCAAAATGGATATCTTCTTCCTTAGGAAGCTTCCAGCCCTTTTTCAAACTGTTGAGAATGGAATGAAGCCCGGATACTATTTTGCCGCCTTCGGACTGCTTGATTATTTTGCACTTTACAAGCATCTGCACATGGGCAATAGAGCCGGCGATGTCGGCTTCCGCCAGCCTGCCGTCAAAAGAAAATGAACCGATAAACTGCTGGAAATCCAAGTTTTTCATTTTGCACCTTTTAATAACAGCGATGCGAAGAGGCGAGGAGGCGAAGACGCGAAGTAAAGGCAACAACTTAAAGCAGTTACCTGACATCCTCGCATCCTAGCATCTTCGCATCTGCCTTTATTTCTTCCTCATAATCGCCTGCACTTTTGTCGGCAATCCGAAAAGATTGATAAATCCCTCGGCGTCTTTTTGGTTGTAAATATCGTCTTTGCCGAAAGTCGCAAGCTTTTCCCAGTAAAGCGAATATTTTGCCTGTCTCGCAGCCGGAATAATATTTCCTTTATACAGCTTTAACTTTATCGAGCCCGTAACGTATTTCTGCGTGTTGTTTATAAAAGCGTCGAGCGCTTCTCTCAACGGAGAAAACCACTGGCCGTAGTACGCAAGCTCGGCATATCTGTGCGCAAGCTCTTGTTTGTAGTGAAGCGTGTCTCTGTCCAAAGCAAGAGTCTCAAGCTCCTGATGCGCAGCATAAAGAACGGCAGCGGCAGGCGCTTCGTAAACGCCTCTTGATTTCATTCCGACAAGCCTGTTTTCAATCATGTCTGTTCTGCCTATGCCGTTGGCTCCGGCGATTTCATTCAGCTTTGTTATCAAAGCCACCGGCTCCATTTTCTTTCCGTTTACAGAAACGGGGATGCCCCGTTCAAAACCTATTGTCAGATATGTCGGCTTATTCGGAGCTTTCATCGGAGAAACGGTCATGTGGAACATTGACTCGTCATACTCTTTGTTCATATCTTCCAGAATTCCGCCTTCGTACGATATGTGCCAGAGATTTGCGTCGGAAGAATAAGGCTTGGCTTTGGTTACCGGAACCGGAATACCTCTTTTTTTGGCGTAATCTATGGCGTCTTCCCTGGATTTTATATTCCACTCTCTCCACGGGGCGATTATTTTGACATGGGGTATCAAAGCTTTAAATGCGAGCTCAAATCTCACCTGGTCGTTGCCCTTGCCGGTCGCTCCGTGGCAGACCGCGTCAGCGTTTTCTTTTTTTGCGACTTCAGCTATTTTCTCCGCAATCACCGGCCTCGCAAGAGAAGTGCCGAGATAGTACTTGTTCTCATACAAAGCGTCGGCTTTAATTGCTGGATATATGTAATCCGTCACGAACTCATTTTTCGCGTCGATAATATAAGCCTTTGACGCGCCGGTTCTTTTAGCCTTTTCATTTAGGCCTTTAAGCTCTTTGCCCTGCCCGACATCAACGCAGCAGGCTATAACTTCACACTTATAATTCTCTTTAATCCACGACAAAATAATGGATGTGTCAAGCCCGCCGGAATACGCGACTACTACTTTTTTAACGCTGCCCATTTGAATGCATCCTCCAGAATTTTTATAGCAGAATCTACGTCTTTTTTCGTTATTGTCAAAGGCGGCAAAAGCCTTAAGACCGTATCGTGAGTGCAGTTGATTATCAGTCCTTTTTTAAGGCAGTAATTAACTATATCTCCGCCTGGGGCAGAAAGATCTATGCCTACAAGAAGACCCGTTCCCCTGATTTCTTTTATCAACGGATATTTTTCTTTTAAAACTCCGAGCTTTTCCCTTAAGTATTTTGAGGTCTGCAAAGATTTCTTCAAAAGCGCTGGCGTCATCTGCTTTAAAACTGCTAAAGCCGCAGCGCAGCAAACGGGATTTCCGCCGAAAGTAGAACCGTGGTCGCCGTAAGTAAAAACTTCCGCGGCCTTCCCGCAGGCGATCGCCGCGCCGAGAGGCAATCCGTTAGCTATGGATTTTGCAAGCGTCACAACATCCGGTTTTACGCCGTAGTGTTCAAAAGCAAAAAATTTGCCCGTACGCCCCATTCCGCTCTGAACTTCGTCAAATATCAGAAGCAGGTTTTTTTGATCGCACAGGGAGCGAAGTTCTTTTAGAAATTTCTTATCTGCCGTAAAAACGCCGCCTTCGCCCTGCACCGGCTCGACTATTACCGCAACCGTCTTTTTATTGATCAGTTTCTTTACGGATTTTATATTATTGAATTCCGCAAAAACGAATTTCTCCGGCAGCGGATGCAAAAACTCATGGCACTTTTCCTGTCCCGTAGCCGCAAGCGTCATTACAGTCCTTCCGTGGAAGGAATTGTTAAAAGCTATTATTTCGTAACGGCCGCCCGTGGTATGTCCGAATTTGCGCGCTATTTTTATGGCGCACTCGTTAGCTTCCGCTCCTGAGTTCGCCAAAAAAGTTTTCCCGGTAGCTTTGTCTAATTTTTTTGAAAGCGCTTCTGCAGCTTCAACTTGCACAGGAGCATAATACAAATTTGACACGTGGGCGTAAGAATCAAGCTGTTTTTTTGCCGCTTTGACTACGGCGTCATTTAAGTGCCCGAGATTGCACACGCTTATGCCCGTGAAAAAATCCAGATATTTTTTGCCTTTGTCATCCCAGACAAACTGACCCTTCGCTTTTTTTACTATTAAATCGCACCTTTTAAAAACCTTCATATAATACTTCGCTTCTTTTTGTTTTATATTCATTTCTTTATCACTGTTCCTTTGATATTTTTGATTCCGCTGACGCCGTCGGCTATCCATACTTCTTTGACGCCTTTTTTGACCGAATCCGCGCAGCCTTTTATTTTCGGTATCATTCCGCCAGTTATGGTTTGGTCTTTTATGAGCGGAGCGATCTCTTTTGTTTTTATTTCTTTTATCGTCTTTTTATTTTTATCGAGCACGCCGGCAACATCGGTCAGAAAAACAAGCTTTTGCGCTTTAAAAGCCGTCGCAATTGCCGTGGCAAGAGTATCCGCATTGACATTTAAAACATTGCCGCTTTTATCCGCGGCTATTGACGCTATCACAGGCAAAAAACCGGCTTTAAGCAGCGACTCTATGAGCTTTTTATTGACTTTTACCGGCTCTCCGACAAAACCCAACTCTTTTACCTGTCTGCAAACAACGCTGTTTCCGTCTTTTCCGGAAATGCCGACCGCATTTGCTCTGTTTTTTATCAGGCCCGTAGTCAAAACTCTGTTGACCTTTCCGCTGAGCGCCATCTCAACGACTTCCAGCGCAGCCGCATCGGTGTAGCGCAGGGCGTTTATAAATCTGCTTTGAACGGAAAATTTTTCCAG
>WQUP01000137.1 GCA_009782015.1 Endomicrobiia bacterium
TCGCCTCAGGATGACACCTTTGGTGTCATTTTGCTCAAACAACCGGATTTGAATAATCCGCAAAAACCCCACGCTCATAGACGCGCATAATGCGGCAACTTCAACAACTAAACTGCCACGACGAACTGCAACAACTGTAATATTTACGGGATGACACCATTTGCCCTGCGCTGATTTTTAGAGTTTTTAGAGACACCCAATTACAAATCAACAACAATAAAAATAAAAAAGACCCCGCCCATAAAGAGCGGAGTCTTTTTTTACATTTTACCTGTTATATATTACCTATTCTCTGTATCCGTCCATTGTCATCAGGGCTTTTATTCTTTCTTCTATCGGGGGGTGGGTGGCGTAGAGGCCTGAGATTTTTGCAAAAAACGAATTTCGTTTTTCTGGAGCCAGGGGATTTGATATGCACATCGCTGACATCGTCTGCCTGTCTTTAAGAGTTTCAACTACCGAGTTTCCCGAGATTTTTCTGAGCGCGTCGGCAAGGCCCTGCGGGTTTCTGGTCAAAAGAGCCGCGGATGCGTCAGCCTGAAACTCTCTGGTTCTCGATACCGCAAGCTGTATAAGCGGCGCGACAAGGTATCCGTATATGTACAAAGCGATAGCAAGAGCGAATAATATGAGCTGTCCGTTGCCGCCCTTTTTGTTGCCGCTGCTTTTTCTGCCGGATAAGAACGCAAACCTCAGAAGAAATTCCGCAGCTATTGTGGCGGCGCTTATGCAGACTATCATTATCAGCATCAGGCGTATGTCTCTGTTTCCTATGTGGGAAAGCTCGTGCGCTATAACGCCTTCCAGTTCCGGCTTTTCAAGTTTATTTATTATGCCTTTTGTCAGCACGATATAGGAATGATCCGGATCCCTTCCCGTCGCGAAAGCGTTAAGAGCTTCGTCGTTTATCGCATAGACCTTAGGCATGGGGAGGCCTGCGGTTATGGTGAGATTTTCAACCATTCTTATTATATCCTTAGCGTTATCTCTGTTAAGTTCCACCGCTCCCGCCGCCGAAAGTATAAAATTCTGGCCGTAGAAGTAGGTTATCAGTATCCATAGTATCGCTATTACGGAAACGATAGGCAAAATCACCATCGCCGTCTGATTTGCCGCCATGAGCGGCGAAACATGATTGTAGGAATTGCCGCTCGGCGCGCTCCAAAAGCTGAACAAAAGCAGCACAAGGTAAACAATCGCAACAAGGCTTACGGGAAAAAGCGCCATAAGAAGTATGGTTTTTCTTCTGTTTGAATCTATGAAATCGTAAGTCGTTATGTTAGGCATAAAACTCCTTTAACGGCAGAGTGAAGAGTGGAGAGTGAGGAGTGAAGATACTGCAACGGCATTGTCTTTGTCGTATCTTCACTCTCCACTCCTCACTCTTCACTCTGTCGTTAGAAAGAAACTTTAACCGCTTCTCTTGCGGCTTGTTCGTCTTCGCCGAGTTTGAAGAATTCCTGTTTCTCGAAGTTGAACATTTTTCCTATAAAGTTGCTAGGGAACATTTCGAGTTTAGTATTGATTGCAAGAACGTTTGAATTGTAAAATCTTCTGCTGGCTTGTATCTTGTTTTCGGTGTCGGTCAATTCTTTCTGCAGCTCCATAAAGTTTTCGTTCGCTTTGAGGTTCGGATAATTTTCCGACAATGCAAAAAGAGATTTAAGAGTGCCTGAAAGCATGTTTTCGGCTTTGGCTTTGTCTTCAAGCGAGCCTTGGCTGGACATAGCCATATTTCTTGCCTGGATTACGGCTTCAAGAGTTCCTCTTTCGTGCGCGGCGTAACCTTTTACCGTTTCAACGAGATTGGGGATGAGGTCATAGCGGCGTTTCATCTGCACTTCTATGTCGCTCCACGCTTCTTTAACCCTGTTTTTTAAAGTGACGAAAGAGTTGTAAGTAAACAGAAAGTAAAGCCCTACCACAGCGGCTGCAAAAATAAGCAGCACAATGAGCACTACCAGAACCATTACCATTTGATTCTCCTTTTTTTAACGGCAGTTTGGAGTTTAAAGGCAGTGTGGAGAGTGGAGTTGTTGTGTTTTCGCGAGGGAGTTTGTCCCTTGCGAAAACTCATTCACTCCACACTTCACACTCCAAACTCCAAACTGTCTTTTATTTTACTGCGGCTTCCTTCCGGTTTAAATAGATGTCGGAAGCGGCAAGTATTTTCTTGTAATATTCAAGCATATCCGCATGTTCCTGTACAGGCTCTGCGGGTTTAAGATTTTTGGTTGCCGCGTCAAAGGCGAAGTAAGAAGCCGATTTCTTTTCCGTGTCGTACATGACGGCTTTATCTCCCGACAGTATAAATCCGCCGCTGTTAAAAGCTATATGCTTTTTTCCGGCGTCAAGAAGGCTTGCGCCTGCGGCAATGTAATCGGCTTGCGAAAGTGATAAATCGTACAGGGTCGGCATTATGTCCATGTGACAGCCGGACACGCTTGTGTCAAAATTTTTCTTAAGTTTTTCGGGAACGTAAATATAAAGAGGCACGGCATATTTTTTAAACAGCTCTTCCGGCGTGCGCGCAGCAAACTCCCTGAGATTGTGGTCTCCGGTTATAACGACTATCGTGTTTTGCCCGAGCTCCGACTCTTTTACCGCTTTTAAAAACTTGGCAGCCTGCATATTCGCAAACTGATACGTTTCAAATATTTTTTTGCCGTACTTTTTTTCATTCGGCATCATCTCGCGTACGTCAGCCGGAATGTCAACCGGAAGCGGCTTGTAATACGGAGGCGTTTCGTACGGCGGGTGTGTGGCGGTTGTCATGGCGTAAATAAATTTAGGTTTTTCGGGATTGTTTTTAAGTTCTCTCAAAAGCAGCTCAAAAAACTGCGCGTCGTTGATGCCCCATTCGTGCCTGTATTCGTTTTTTATGTCGCCTTCTCCGTATGTCGCGTCAAAACCCTGATGTTTAAAGAAACTGCCTATGCCGCGCCAGTTGAGGCTTCCGCCGTACACGGCTTTTGTCATGTAGCCGGCCTGCTTATACGGCAGCGCCGCGGCGCTTGAGTATAGATTGAAAGCGTTCGGGCTTTGGGTAATCTCTTTGGCAAAAGGCCTTTGCGGCATATTGAGAATCGTCGATTCAAGCGCGTGCACCGTTATTTCTCCGGCAGCGAGAAAATTGTAAAAAACCGTGTCGCTTTCAAAATGCTGCCTTAAATCTCCGAGAACGTCAAAAGTATCGCTGTCGTATAATATCGGCAGTTCGCCGAAACTTTCCATGACTATAAAAACTACGTTCGGGCGTATTTCTCCGGACTCTTTGTTCGGTATGGATTTTTTATTAAAAACCGAAAGATCTATTTCGTCTTTGTTTACGCCGAGTTTGTCGGCTATGTCTATTTTGCCGCTGCTCTGCTCGGATTTTGCGTAGAGCGCGTCGGTAAGCGAATGAACGCTTGAAATCGAAAGCTTGTTTATAAAGTCATTTGGGGAAATCTGCGTATAAAACGCGCCGAGCGGAAACATCGACACGGTGCCGCGGGCCAAGAAAAAAGTTATGCATCCGACAAGCAGCACAAGAAGAATTTTAACCCAAAGCGGAAAGATTGAAGTGTCTATGAGATTGTGCTTGTCGGACATATTTTTTACCGTGTATGAACTCAGCTTGTATATGGCTGCGCTTGAAATCAGCAGGACAATAAACGCTATCGGGAAACGCCAGTCTTTTATTACGGTTTTTGCAAGCGCCGCTGTGTCATCAGAGAAAAAATCGAAGAAAAGAAGGTTTATGTGTTCGTTGAAATATGTGTAAAAGCCGAAATCGACAAGATTTAAAAATACTACGGCGGTAAACGCGATCCAGAAATAAAAATTTATGAAATGCATCGCGGCTTTAAACGCGGTTCGCGAGCTGAAAAGAAAAAGAAGCAGCAAAATGACAATAACGGCGGAATTTATATATGCAAGAACAGAAAGATCAAATCTCATGCCAAGCCAAAAAGCCTTTAAAACGTAGCCGCGCATTCCGTGAAGCGTATTAAAGTCCGCAAAGTAAAAGAAAAAAAACACCCTGTAAAGCGTCATCGCCGCAAGCGCGGCAACGTTGAGCGGAATCATGTTTAAAAGGCAGTCAAAATATTTGTCGAAAGTGTATTTTTTCATAGGCAGATTATAGCATTTTTATAACGGCAGTTAGCGGCAACTAAAGGCAGTTAACGGCAGTGTGAAGAGTGGAGTGTGGAGTTGTTGTGTTTCGGGGACAACGTCCCTGAGGGACATTGTCCCCGAAACTGATTAATAGGTTTTCGCAAAGCGAAAACTCACTAACTTCACACTCCAAACTCCACACTTCACTCTCCACACTCCACACTCAGTACTGTGCAGTTCATATCTTATCCGGCAGTTTTCTGAACACATATCCTTTTTTAAGCAGTTCAGTCACGGCGCGTTTTAACCCTTCCGCCGTATCGCTTTCGGGGCGGTTTGCGTGCGCCAGCATAATAAAACCCGGCTGAGCTTTCAGCATGTTTTCATAAACTCCGTCTGCAGTAAGCGTCGCGCCTTCGTCGGCCGAGACCGCAAATCCGGCTATGCGCAGCTTTAGCTCCGTTCCGATTATTTTTAAAGCGCCGGCGTCATAATATGCCGCGCCGGAGCGGTACCACGCGGGTCTTTTTCCGGTAAGCG
>WQUP01000138.1 GCA_009782015.1 Endomicrobiia bacterium
AACTTGCCACTATAATTTCATCTCCGGGGCTCAAGAGATTTACCACTGCCATCTCCATTGCGCCCGTTCCGGAACCCGCAAGCATATACACTTCATTTTTCGTCTGGAAAACGTATTTAAGCCCTTCCGCGACGTCTTTGTAAATCTCGGCGAATTCGTTCGTACGGTGGTGGATTATCGGCAAAGCCTCTTTAAGAGCCACCTGCGGCGGAATAGGCGTCGGTCCCGGCGTCAAAAGATATTGTTTCTTCATTTTTACTGCCTCCGTTTAATTAGGAAGATTGGATGATTAGAGGATTAGAAGATTAGCAACGGCAACACCTTTTGCAATTAAATCTTCCAACCTTCCAATCCTCTAACCCTCTATTTTTTATTTTTCTTCTTATCTTTTTTATCTTCGGGCTTGCATTTCGGCAGATCCTTGAAAGAACCGTCTATGGCAAGCTTTATCACTTCGTCCATATGCGCTACGGGTATCATCTCTACTTTTTTTCTTATATCTTCGGGGATCTCTGCCAAATCTTTTTTATTTCCATCGGGGAATAAAACGGTTTTGATGCCTTCTCTGTAAGCGGCGAGCGTTTTTTCTTTCAAGCCGCCGATAGCCAGCACTCTTCCCCTCAAAGTGATCTCTCCGGTCATCGCTATTTTTTTCTTTACCGGCTTATTCATGCACACGGAAGCAAGCGCTGTGGCAAGAGCAATGCCGGCGCTCGGGCCGTCTTTCGGGACCGCGCCTTCCGGAACGTGAACGTGAAAATCAGTATCCCTGAATAAGTCGCCGTCGATCTTGAGCATATCGGCACAAGAGCGCACGTAAGTCATGGCAGCCTGCGCCGATTCTTTCATGACGTCGCCGAGCTTTCCGGTAAGGACGAGAGAGCCTTTGCCTCTCATCTTATTGACTTCTATGGTGAGCGTTTCGCCGCCCACTTCGGTCCACGCAAGGCCCGTCACAACTCCCACTTCATTTTCGGCTATCATTTCCCTTTCAAAGTACGGAACTCCGAGATACTTATTTAGATTCGCAGCCGTCACGGTTATTGATTTTAAATTTTTATCGAACGCCAGATCTTTTGCGACTTTCCTGCAGAGATTGGCTATTTCCCTGCCGAGATTTCTGACGCCGGCTTCGCGGGTGTAATTGTTGATCACCGCGTCCAAAGCCGCTGATTCTATTATAAGCTCTTCCTTTTTCAAACCGTGCTCGGAAAGCTGTTTCGGGATTATGAAATCCTTGGCTATTCTGTGCTTTTCCTCGTTGGTGTATCCCGAGAATCTTATTACTTCAAGCCTGTCGAGCAAAGTGGTCGGAATATTGTTCAGAGTGTTTGCGGTAGTTATGAACATGACTTTCGAGAGATCAAAATCCACGTCGAGATAGTGGTCGCCGAAAGCGTAATTCTGTTCCGGATCCAAAACTTCCAAAAGAGCAGCCGAAGGATCGCCTCTCCAGTCGGAACCCATTTTGTCTATTTCGTCGAGAATAAACACGGGGTTATTCGAACCGGCCTTCTTCATCGACTGTATTATTTTTCCCGGCATCGAGCCTATGTAAGTGCGCCTGTGGCCTCTTATCTCGGCTTCGTCCCTTACTCCGCCCATGGAGATCCTAACGAAATTTCTTCCGAGACTTCTTGCGACGGATTTCGCTATGGAAGTTTTCCCGACTCCAGGCGGCCCTATAAAGCAGAGAATCGGACCTTTTATCTTGTTGACCCTTGAAAGAACGGCAAGATACTCGAGTATCCTGTCTTTTACTTTCTCTAAGCCGTAATGGTCTTCGTCGAGTATTTGTTTCGCCCTTTTCAGTTCAAGGTTGTCGGTAGTGGATTTTTCCCACGGAAGATCTACTATCCAGTCAAGGTAAGTTCTTATAACCGTGGCCTCGGGAGACATGGGCATCATCTTCTCAAGCCTTGCCAGCTCTTTTTCAGCCGTGTCTCTTGCGGCCTGCGGCATTTTCGTATTTTTGAGTTTTACCCTGAGCTCGTCCAGATCTTTCTGCGCGTCGTCTTTTTGTTTGAGCTCTTTTTGTATGGCCTTCATCTGCTCTGTCAGATAGTACTCTTTCTGGGTCTTTTCTATCTGATTTCTGACTCGATTTTGTATGCGCCTTTCAATGTTTAAAATTTCTATTTCGGCGTTGAGAATCTGTATTATTTTTTCAAGTCTCTCGACGGGATTGAGAAGCTCGAGCACTATCTGCTTGTCGCTGTTTTTTATCGCAAGATGCGACGCTATGGTATCGGCAAGCCTCGCCGGGTCGGATATGTTGTTTACCGAGATGGAAACTTCCATCGGCATTCTGGGATTTAATTTTACGTACTGCTCAAAAAGCGACACTGCGCGGCGCATCGTCGCCTCTACTTCGGGGGTTCTATCCATCTTTTCGTCAAAAACATTAACTCCGACGTCCACATAGCCTTTGTCGTTAAGCTTATAATCCGTCCACTGCGCGCGGCTTATGCCTTCCACAAGCGCCTTAAGCGTGCCGTCGGGCATTTTAAGTATCTGAAGCACCTCGCACACGGTGCCTATGGCGAAGACATCGTCAGGGCCTGGGTCTTCAACCTGTATGTTTTTCTGCGTGACTACGAATATCAGCCTGTCCGTTGACATAGACTCTTCAAGCGCTCTTACGGATTTTCCTCTTCCGACGGCCAACGGAAGAACCATGGCCGGAAAAAGTATTATATCTCTTACGGGAAGCATGGGAAGCGTCTCCGGAATGTTCAGCGTCTCGTTCTTATCGCTGTTAATTCTGTCTAATTCGCTCATGCCGTCTCCTTTGCGCCGCTGCGGCGCACGAGTTTTAGTTTTTCTTTTTTATTTACGGCGTCTGCGGTTACGACGCATTTTTCAGTCGAATCGCCGTCGGGAATGGAAAACATCGTATCCATGAGAATGTTCTCTATTATGGATCTGAGGCCTCTGGCGCCGGAACCTCTTTTCAACGCTTCTGCGGCTATCGTTTCCAGGGCGTCTTTTTCAAAAGAAAGCTCGACGTTCTCAAGGCGGAATATTTTCTGGTACTGCTTTACAAGCGCATTTTTTGGCTGAGTGAGAATGTGCACAAGATCTTCGACAGTAAGATGCTCGAGCGTCGAAACTACGGGCAGCCTACCGACAAATTCGGGTATAAGCCCGTACTTTATGAGATCTTCAGTCTCGACTTTAGAGAGCGCGAAATCTTTATTTTTAAAATTATTTCTGTTGTCAGAACCGTCTGTGATAAAGCCGAGCGTTTTTTTGGAAAGCCTTTTCTCTATGATTTTCTCCAGGCCGTCGAAAGCTCCGCCGCAGATGAATAGGATGTTCGTCGTATCTATCTTTATGTATTCCTGCTGGGGATGCTTTCTGCCGCCCTGAGGAGGAACGCTTGCGACCGTGCTTTCAAGGATTTTCAGCAGCGCCTGCTGCACGCCTTCGCCCGATACGTCTCTTGTTATCGAAGGAGTATCCGATTTTCTGGATATTTTGTCTATTTCATCTATGTAAACTATGCCTCTTTCGGCTTTTTTTACGTCGAAGTTGGCATTTTGTATGAGCCTCAAAAGAATATTTTCGACGTCTTCGCCGACATATCCGGCTTCGGTAAGCGTAGTCGCATCCGAAATGGCGAACGGAACATTTAAAATCCTCGCAAGCGTCTGGGCAAGAAGCGTTTTGCCTGTGCCGGTCGGCCCTATAAGCAGTATGTTGGATTTCTGAAGTTCAACGTCGGAAGCAACGCCTGCCGCGCTTTCTATCCTTTTATAATGGTTGTAAACTGCGACGGAAAGAACTTTCTTAGCATGCTCCTGGCCTATCACGTAGTCGTCAAGAAACTTTTTGATCTCTCTGGGTTTAGGCAGTTTTACAGCAGTTTCCTTAACTTCGTTTTTATTTAAATTGTCGAATATATCTTTCGAACTCTTGGCGCACTCTTCGCATATATAAACGCCGTACCCGCCCACAAGCCTGTGGGGAGCGCCTTTTTTGCAGAACATGCATCGTTGTTCGTTGTTAAAATCGTTTTCCATTTTTTTAAACCGATAGAAGATTAGAGGTTTAGATGGTTAGAGGGTTAACGGCAACGGCTTTGCAGTTAAAATCTTCCAACCCTCTAATCTTCCAATCTTCCGCTATTTTATCGTCGTTATAACTTCGTCTATTATACCGTACTCTTTGGCTTCTTCAGCCGACATATAGTAGTTTCTCTCGGTGTCTTTCATAACCTGCTGGGCTGTTTTTCCGGTATGTTTCGCGATGATTTCGGAAAGCCTTCTTTTTGTTATGACAAGCTCTTTCGTTTCTATGTCTATGTCTGAGACGGTGCCCGAAAGCCCTCCGCCGTAAATAAGAGGCTGGTGTATCATTATTCTAGAATGCGTCAAAGCGTATCTTTTGCCCTTTTCTCCTGCGGCAAGCAAAACCGCGCCGAAAGACATTGCCATCCCCATGCAAATGGTCGTTATCGGGCTTTTTATAAACTGCATAGTGTCGTAAACGGCAAGCCCCGCCGTAACCATTCCGCCCGGCGAGTTGATGTAGAGGCTTATGTCTTTTCCCGGATCTTCGGAATCGAGGTAGAGAAGCTGGGCTATGAGAACATTCGCGGAGTCGGTCGTTACCGCGCCGCCTTG
>WQUP01000139.1 GCA_009782015.1 Endomicrobiia bacterium
AATCTAAGCACGGAAGTACAGTATATAAAAGGCATAGGGCCGAAAAGGGCGCAGCTTCTTTCAAAGCTTGGGCTTAAAACCGCCGGCGATCTGCTGACTTTTTTTCCCGTTAATTATCAGGACAGAACTACGGCCGTAACCGTAGCGCAGGCATACGCGCAGGCGCAGGCCTGCGTTTTTGGGCGCGTCGGCAAATCTTACGAGCGAAAGCTTTCCAAGGGGCTTTCTATTCTCGACATAGAAATTCTTGATAACACCGCGATGATTTACGCGCGTTTCTTCAGGAAAAAGAATCCTTATTCCAAACTCGACGTCTTCTCTTCAATAAAAAAATCTTTTGAGTTCGGCAAATACGCCTATATTCTCGGCGATATTAAAAACGAATTCGGCGCTAAATATCTTGCCGCCGCAGACTACGAAATCGTAAATTTGCCTCAGGACGTTCCGGTTTTATTCAATAAAATAATTCCCGTTTACGCCGCAACCGAAGGGCTGACCCAAAAAGTCTTGAGAGATACCGTAAGAAGCGCGCTTATGCAGACGCGCGGGCTCTATCCCGACATTTCAGGTTTAATACCGCAGTTTGCAGGCGTGCCGAAAATAAATTCAGGGCAGGCGATTTGGCAGATGCACTATCCCCGGGACTTTGAAGAGGCCGAAAACGCAAGGCGTTCTTTTGCGCTGCAGGAGTTCTTTGTTCTTGAAACGGCTCTTGCTCTTTCAAGGCGCGACGTAAAAATCGGGACAAAGAAGCAGAAATACGAAATTAAAAGAACTTTTTTGACGCCTTTTAAAAACAAGCTCAAATTTGCATTCACAAAAGCTCAAAAAAAGGCTATCAACGAAATATTCGCAGACATGCGGGACTCCAGGCCAATGAACAGAATGCTTATGGGCGACGTCGGTTCCGGAAAAACGGTCGTTTCTCTCAGCGCGGTTTTGCTGGCTGCGGAAAACGGATACCAGTCCATGATAGCCGCTCCGACTGAAATTTTAGCGGAACAGCACTATCTGACGTTTAAAAACATGCTTGAAGGGCTCAATGTAAAAATCGCGCTTGCCACATCTGCAACGCTCAAGAAAAAAAGCGAAAGAGAAAGAATCCTTGCTGAAATATCAAGCGGGGAAGCGATGATAGTCGTGGGAACGCACTCGCTTATTGAAGAGCGCGTAAAGTTTAAAAATCCGGCGCTTATAGTGATAGACGAGCAGCACCGTTTCGGCGTGATGCAGAAGTTTGCCGCAACTGCTAAAGCAGGAACTCCGGATATTTTAATGATGACCGCGACTCCGATACCCAGAGCGCTTGCCATGACGGTTTACGGCGAAATGGATATGAGCGTCATTGACGAACTTCCTCCGGGGCGCATACCCGTAAAGACGGCTTACGTAACCGAGAGCGCGGCGTACAATAATGCTCTTAGGGAGCTTAAAGACGGCGGGCAGGTTTACATAGTTTTTCCGCTTATAGACGAATCGGATAAAGTTGAGCTCAAAGCCGCAGCAACCGAAGCCGAAACTCTTTCCGAGAGTTATTTCAAAAAATTCAAAGTCGGGCTTTTGCACGGCAAGATGAAGCCTGATGAGAAAAACGGCGTGATGAAAAAATTCAAAAATAAAGAGTATGACGTTTTAATTTCCACAACCGTAATCGAAGTAGGCATCGACGTGCCAAACGCCGTTGTGATGATAATTCAGCACGCCGACAGATTCGGGCTTTCCGCGCTCCATCAGCTGAGGGGAAGAATAGGCAGGGGGAAAAAGCAGTCTTACTGCTATCTGGTAGGAAGCGCAAAAAGCGAAAATGCGCGCAGGCGTCTTCAAATAATGACGCAGACAAACAACGGTTTTGAAATCGCGGAAGAAGATCTTAAAATGCGCGGCCCCGGAGAACTCATGGGCACGGTGCAGCACGGATTTCCGGAGTTTAAAGCCGGCGACCTCGTAAAAGACGCGGACATAATAGAGTTTACAAAGAGTTTTGCGAGAAAGCTTGTTGAGGATGACCCAAATCTTTTAAAACCATCCAACCAGATGCTTAAAAAACTCATATCCGCCCGTTTTTTCGATAAAGCTAGGCTTATAAATGTAGGGTAAAAGTAGTTAATAATTAATAGTGAATAATTAATAGTTAACGGCAACGACTAAGCTGCAAACAACTATTCACTATTAACTATTAATTATTAACTGTCTTTCCTTTCTGCTTGAAATTTGATATATTTTTGCTTATGAAAAACAAAAATTTCGCGGCTGTTTATCCTGGCAGTTTTGATCCTCCTACAAACGGGCATTTGGACATCATAAGAAGGGCTTCGCATCTCTTTCCGAACGTAATAGTCGCCATAACCGAAAATTCCGCTAAAAATCACATGTTTCCGCTTGCCGAAAGGGTCAAACTTATGAAGGAATCGGTAAAGCGCATTCCCAATGTCAAAGTGGTTTCCTTCGAGGGGCTGCTGGCGGATTATCTGGCAAAAACCGGTTCGTTTGTGCTCATAAGGGGCTTGAGAGCCATATCCGATTTCGAATATGAATTCCAGATGGCTCTTATGAACAGACAGCTCAACAAAAAAATCGAGACGGTTTTTCTTATGCCGGATCAGGCTTATACTTTCTTGTCGTCAAGCATGGTAAAAGAAATAGCCGCGCTTGGCGGAAACACTAAAAATTTCGTGCCGCTGTGCGTTGAAAAAAAACTAAAAAAGCAATTAACAATTAACAAATTACAAATAACAATTAAAAGATAAAAGCCGTTTGCCGTCAATTGTTATTTGTTAATTGAAAATTGTAAATTATATCTGGGGCTCTCTAAAAACCTATAAAACCGGCGCAAACCAAGGTGTGTCATCCCGAACTTGTTTCGGGATCTCGTCGAATAAAGATTAACGGCAGACCCTGAAACAAGTTCAGGGTGACACGACAATGGGGTTTTTAGAGAAATCCAACTGAGAGGCTGAACAAAATGTACGAACTAATTACGCTTATTGAAAAGATGGGGGCAAAAACTTCGGATTTGCACATAACTGTCGGCGCTCCTCCGGTTTACAGGCGCAACACTAAAATAGTTCCGGCCGGAGAGGAAGTGTTGGATTCTAAATCGTGCAAGGAGCTCATATTCAGCGTTTTAACCGAAGAGCAGATACGCCGCTTTGAAAAAAAACACGAGCTTGACATGTCTTTCGGCATCAAAGGCGTCGGAAGAATAAGAATGAACGTCTTTCACCAGAGAGGCTCCGTGGCAGCTGCGCTCAGGCTCATACCTACGAAAATGTGGGGGCTTGACGAACTCAACCTTCCCAAATCCATATACGACATAGTCAACATACCCAAAGGCCTTGTTTTGGTTACCGGAGAAACCGGCTCGGGAAAATCCACAACGCTTGCCGCAATGATAAACTATATAAACAGCACGCGTTCCGGACACATAATAACCATAGAAGATCCGATAGAGTACATACACAATCACAAAAAATCCATAGTAAACCAAAGAGAAATAGGCTCGGATTCAAGCTCGTTTCCCGAAGCTTTAAAGTACGTTTTAAGGCAGGATCCGGACATAATACTTATCGGCGAAATGAGAGATTTGGAGACTATTGCCGCGGCGACCACGATAGCGGAAACAGGACATTTGGTGTTTGCCACGCTTCATACCATGGATGCGGCTTCGTCGATCAACAGAATGGTTGACGTATTTCCTTCGCATCAGCAGGGGCAGATAAGAGCGCAAGTTTCCCTGACGCTTCAGGCCGTAATAAGCCAGCAGCTGCTTCCAAACGTTACCGGAGACGGCATGGTGTTGTCTTCCGAAGTCATGCTTATGACGCCGGCAATAAGAAACATCATAAGAGAGATGAGAACGGAACAGATATACAGCCAGATACAGACAAACGTCAATGCCGGAATGCAGACTATGAACCAGTCTTTGGCAAATAATGTTCTTGCCGGAAAAATATCCAAAGATACCGCTCTTGAATACACGACAAACAAAGACGAGCTTGAAAAGATATTGTACGCTGCGGGTTTTAAGGCGAAAGGAAGACTCCTAAATGCATAGGAAAAACGGATTCAGCGCCATAGAAATAGTCATTGCCGTGGCTGTTGTCGTGATACTTGCGATAATTGCAGTCCCGAAATTTGCCGACGTTTTGCGCAAATCCGAAGAAGGCGCGACAAAAGCCGGACTCGGAGCGCTCAGAACTGCGGTTGCCATGTACTACGGAGATCATGAAGGCAGCTATCCGGGCGCAGATGTTGTAAAAGAGCTTACGGCTGACGGCAAATACATAAAAGAGATACCTTATGCGCGCTGTCCTCCTTATCACGGCAAGTCCTCGGTTGTAATCACCGGCAATTTTGACGAAAATAAAGACTCCGGAAAGTGGGCGTACAAAACCGACGACAGCGAAGACGGAACCGGAAAGGTCAAAGGCCAGATATGGATACTGTGCACCCATAAAGATTCCAAAGGCAATGTCTGGAGCGAATTATAATAATGGCTTCGATAGAGAGTCTGTACTTTTATGTTTTTGCTCTTTTTTCATTTCTTGTCGGACTGAACTTCGGCAGTTTTGCAAACGTCTGCATATACAGAATGCCTTTGGATTTATCGGTAGTCAGGCCGCG
>WQUP01000140.1 GCA_009782015.1 Endomicrobiia bacterium
GCTTTTTTATCCGATTCAACGTAAAGCCTGCCTAAATAAAAGTTGAGGCTTCCCTGCACTTTTTCATTATTTTTAAACGCCGGAAATTGAGATTTGTAAAAGTCTGCCAATTTGCTTTCTTTGTTATAGCTGCGGTAGATTTCTTCAATATCATCATATGTTGTAGAATTGTCCGGAGCCAAATGAAAAAAAGCTTTTGCAGTTTCATCGCATTTATTGTTGTCCGTCTTCAGATACATTTCCAAGAGCGATTTTAACGTATAATAATTTTTAGGGTCGATTTTATCTGCCGATTCATAATTTTCCAAGGCATTCTTATCGTCTCCAAGCTCTTTATATATTGAGCCGATCATTCTGGCCGCATCGCCTTTGTAACCCGGGTCGGCGTATAATGCAAGCGCGTTTTTTGCATATTTCAGCGCATTTTCAAAATCGCCGATGCCAAAGTAGGCATAAGCCAAATTATAGTGAGCGTTCCCAAAATCTTTATTTAGCTCAATCGATTTTAAAAAGTACGGGATGCTTTCTTTATCTTTCCCCTGCACAAGATTGATTTCAGCTAAACTATAATAGGATAAATAATCCGCGCATTTGCCGTCAACAGCTTTCTGAAGATTGGCTTGTATGAGTTTGAAAAGTTCATCTTTGTTCAAGTGTTTTACGTTACTTAACCAATTGTCGCCGTATTTTAGATATACTTCGTAGTAAAACTCTCCGAGCCCTTTGTAAAGTTTGCAGTTATCCGGATAAGTTTTGATAAGATTTGCAAGAATTTTGTCCACAGGAAAAAGGTATGTATGATATTCGCCTGCACGGCCTCTGTAATCCGTAATATTTTCGTTTTGTTCAATGTCTTTGAACGCAAACCCCTGATGCATCAGGCTCTGTACAAAATAGTTAAGAGCAATATTTTCTTTCAGTAAAACAATATCAGGATTTTTGTTTTCTTTATCAAAAACGCTAAGCAGCTCGAATGCCGATTCGTATTTCTTATTTGCTATCAAGTCATTGGCTTGTTTGATAACTTCCGCTTCGGTTTGCGCAAAGGCCGCAGAACTTAAAAAAACCATGAACAAAAATAAGACGATTGCTTTTTTCATTATCTTATTGCCCCTTTAAAAATAAGGACATTAGCAGTTTACTTCTTCAACAGCTCAACCAAAATCTTGTTCACAATCTGCGGGTTGGCCTGGCCTTTTGACTTTTTCATTACAAGGCCTACAATCGCTCCGACTGCGCGCTCTTTGCCGGCTTTGAATTCTTCAACGGCTTTCGGGCTTTCGGCAATTGCTTCTTCGCATATTTTTATTATTGCGGATTCGTCGGATATCTGAGCCATGCCTTTTTCTTTTACAACCGCTTCCGGATCCGCGGAGTTTTCGTACATCTCTTCAAAAACTGTTTTTGCCATTTTTCCGGAGAGCGTTCCGCCCAGTATCATGTCAACAAGCTTTGCAAGATTTGCGCTTGAAACCGGCGAATCCGAAATCTCTTTTTTAGAAGCGTTCAGTTTGCCGTTAAGTTCCGTGGAAATCCAGTTTGCCACGGGCTTTGCAGCGGCTTTTTTATCTTTAGAGGCGTTTAGAGCGCCTTCATAATAATCGGCTATCGCTCTTGTGGAAGTCAGGTAGTCAGCGTCGTATTCGGAAAGTCCGTACTCTTTCAGAAATCTGGCTTTTTTGGCTTTCGGAAGTTCCGGAAGCTGTGCGCGCATCTCTTCTATAAACGAGTCGGGCAAATCAAAAGGAACCAGATCCGGCTCGGGAAAATATCTGTAATCGAGCGCGCCTTCTTTTGAACGCATGGATTTAGTTATTCCTTCTTCGGCCTCCCAAAGCCTTGTCTCCTGATGGATTTTGCCGCCGGCTGCCAAAACTTCTTTCTGCCTTTCGACTTCGTATGTAATAGCGTCGCGCACTCCTGTGAAAGAGTTCATATTTTTTATCTCGACTCTCGTGCCTAACTCCTGCTGCCCGACCGGGCGTATGCTGACATTTGCGTCGCAGCGCATGCGGCCTTCTTCCATATTGCAGTTTGAGGTGCCGAGGTATTCGATAATATTTTTAAGTTCCGTGAGATACTGGTAAGCTTCTTCCGGAGAGCGCATCTCGGGCTCGGAGACTATCTCCATCAGCCCTATGCTGCCTCTGTTTAAATCTAGCAGCGAGTAATCGAGCTTTCTAGAGCCTACTTCGTGCACGAGTTTTCCGGCGTCTTCTTCAAGATGGATTCTCGTTATGTTAATCACTTTTTCTTTTCCGTCAACAACAATCGCGAGCTTTCCCATTGAGCACAGCGGCGGCTCAAACTGAGTCACCTGATAATCTTTCGGCACGTCCGGATAAAAGTACTGCTTTCTCGCAAAAGTGCACTGCTTGTTTATTTTGAAATCCATGGCAAGCCCGGTTTTTACTATTGCTTCCACGGCTTTTTTGTTTAAAGCAGGAAGAGCGCCCGGCTGCGAAGTGCATACGCAGCAGGTATTTGAATTCGGCTCAGCGCCGAACTCCGTTGAACACTCGCAGAAAATTTTCGATTTTGTGTTTATCTGAGCGTGAACTTCAAGCCCTATGACCGTTTCGTAATTCATTTTTACACCTGTTTTTTTCTGTCGTCATTGCGGCCTCCGAGCCGCAATCTGTCTTTGCTGTGAGATTGCGGCTCGGAGGCCGCAATGACGGATGAGAGACAGCTTAAATCTTAGGAAACCTGTTTATGTCCCACTCCGACACTCTTTCAAAAGCTCTGGCTGCCTGCAAAATTTTTGCGTCGGAAAGCCTCGGACCCGTAAAGTGCACGCCCATCGGCATTCCGGAACGCGAGAAACCGCACGGCACCGATATTCCCGGAAGCCCGCCGAGATTTGAAACCGTCGTGAATATGTCGCATTCTTCGGAAACCTGCTGCCCGAATTTTACCGGCATCTGCAAAGTCGCCGGCGAGAATATGAAGTCGCATGCCGTAAAAGCTTTGTTCAAGTCGTTTATGAGAACTGTGCGGACCTTCTGCGCAGTGTGATAGTATTTGTGGTAGTTTTTTGCGCCGAGCACGAAAGTTCCGAAAAGAATTCTCTTTTTCACTTCGTACCCGAGAGATTCGCCCCTGGATTTTGAATATTCGTCGTTTAAGCTTTTGCCGTTGGGGGATCTGTAGCCGTAGCGTATGCCGTCGAACTTTGCGATATTGGCGGACACTTCGGCGCACATTATTATTTTGTAAAGCGCGGGAACATATTTGTACGAAGGAACGCTGACTTCCACGATCTGAGAGCCTTCGCTCTTGAGTTTTTTTACGGACTCTTCAAAAGCCTTAAGAATTTCCGGGTCGGTTTCATAGTCGGAAAGTTCTTTCGGGATTCCTATTTTAAGTTTTTTCAGAATATCCGCATCTTCAAGTCCGAACGTGTAGTCGATTGTGTCCGTCGGCTCGCAGACCGGATCTCTGTAATCTTTTCCCGCTATGACGCTTATTAGCATCGCCGTATCTTTGACAGTCCTTGAAAAAGTTCCGATTTGATCAAACGACGACGCAAGCGCGCACGCGCCGTATCTGCTGACAAGCCCGTAAGACGGCTTAAAACCCACTACTCCGCAAAAGCCCGCGGGCTGCCTTATCGAGCCGCCCGTATCGGTTCCGAGAGAAAACGGAACCATTCCGGCACACACTGCAGCCGCGCTTCCGCCGGAAGAGCCGCCGGGGATATATTCGGTATTCCACGGGTTTGCGGTCTTTTGGAATGCCGAAGTTTCCGTTGAAGAGCCCATGGCAAACTCGTCCATGTTTGTTCTTCCTATAAACACCGCTCCGGCCGTTTTAAGTTTTTCTATGACAGTCGCGTCGTACGGCGAGATATAATTTTCGAGATATTTCGACGCGGACGTCATGCTCTCGCCTTTTATCATTATGTTGTCTTTTATGCCGATGGGCACGCCTTCGAGATAGCCGCATTTTGCGCCGGATCTCACTTTGTCGTCAGACTGCGCGGCATGCCTGAGCGCTTCTTTCTCGTTTAAAAGAAGAAACGCCTTGATTTTCGGTTCGACTTCGGCGATACGTTTATAGCACGCTTTTGCCACATCAACGCTTTTCACTTCTCCGGAACAGATTTTTAAGCGCAAATCTTTTACAGTGTCTTTTAAAATTTCATCCATAGTTTAGAACCACTTTTTCTTTTTAAAATATATGAGAAATCCCGCTATTGTCGAAACCATCAGGGTTACCGCAAAAATCCACGCGCCCCTTTCGCCGAAAAGATCGTACTCGGGAAATTTTACGTTCATTCCGAAATACCCGGATATTATCAGCAGCGGCATCAATACCGTCGCTATTATCGTCAGAAACTTCATTATTTCGGTAAGGCGCAGCGTAACGCTTGACATATAAACTTCAATAAGGCTGATTGCGGTCTGGCTGCGCATTATTATGGCTTGATTGAGCCTTGCGCACTGGAAAAATATGTCGCGGAAATACGCCAAATACTCTTTTGAAATTATATTATTGTTTGCCCTGGTGTAAAAAACGTACGCGGACTGCTGCGGTTCGGCTATTTTTCTCATCGCCAAAATTATCTTTTTGACGTCCAAAATTTCCTGCATGCCGCAGGTCTGCGGCTTTTCAAGTAT